>JABCYT010000098.1 GCA_013290035.1 Alphaproteobacteria bacterium | reverse complement strand
TGCCGCCGATGGTCGAGCGCTATGTCGAACGCGAGATCGTCCGGCTGACCCGCCGCTGACCCCCAGGCGCGCCCCGCATTTGAACGCCACGGCGCCACCTCCGTGGCGTTTTTCGTTATAAGGCAAGAGATGCTCGACAAAACCTACGACCCCAAGGAGATCGAAGCCCGCCTGTATCCGCAATGGGAGCAGAGCGGCGCGTTCCGCGCCCATCCGGAGTCGCCCAAGCCGCCTTATTGCATCGTCATCCCGCCGCCCAACGTCACGGGCAGCCTGCATATGGGCCACGCGCTCGACAACACGCTGCAGGACGTGCTGATCCGCTGGCGCCGCATGAAGGGCGACGACGTGCTGTGGCAGCCGGGCACGGATCACGCCGGCATCGCCACCCAGATGGTCGTGGTGCGCAATCTCGAGCAGGAGGGCATCGGGCTCGCGGTCGAGGGCGCGGAGAAGGGAGACGGCAACAAGAAGCTCCTGAACCGCGAGGAGTTCCTGGCCAAGGTCTGGGAGTGGAAGGCCTATTCGGGCGGCACCATCACCCGCCAGCTCCGCCGGCTGGGCGCGTCATGCGACTGGTCGCGCGAGCGCTTCACCATGGACGAGGGCCTGTCGCGCGCCGTGCTGAAGGTGTTTGTCGATCTCTACAAGGCCGGCCTGATCTACAAGGACAACCGGCTGGTCAACTGGGACCCCAAGATGCTGACGGCGATCTCCGACCTCGAGGTCGAATCGCGCGAGGTCAGGGGTCATCTCTGGTACCTCAAATACCCGATCGAGGGCAGCGACGAGCATATCGTGGTGGCGACGACGCGACCCGAGACGATGCTGGGCGACACCGGCGTCGCGGTGCATCCCGACGATCCCAAGTGGAAGCACCTGATCGGCAAGCAGGCGATCCTGCCGCTGGTCGGCCGCCGGATCCCGATCGTGGCCGATGAATATTCGGATCCGGAGAAGGGGTCGGGGGCGGTGAAGATCACGCCGGCGCACGACTTCAACGACTTCGAGGTCGGCCGCCGCCATAACCTTGAAGCGATCAGCGTCTTCGACAAGTTCGCCCGGCTGAACGACAAGGCGCCGGAAAAATACCGCGGGCTCGACCGCTTCGACGCGCGCAAGAAGATCGTGGCCGACATGGAGGAGTTGGGCCTCGTCGAGAAGATCGAGCCGCATACCCACGCCGTGCCTTACGGCGACCGCGGCGGCGTCCCGGTCGAGCCGTTCCTGACCGAGCAATGGTACGCCGACGCCAAGAAGCTCGCCGAGGCGCCGATCGCCGCGGCGCGCGACGGACGGGTGAAATTCGTGCCCGAACGCGGGCGCGGCGAGTTCTTCCGCTGGATGGAGAACATCGAGCCGTGGTGCATCTCGCGCCAGCTCTGGTGGGGCCATCAGATTCCGGCCTGGTACGGACCGGACAAGAAGATCTTTGTCGCGCTGTCGGAGGACGAAGCCAGAGAAGAGGCGCGCAGGCACTACGGCAAGGACGTGGCGTTGGCGCGCGATCCCGATGTGCTCGATACCTGGTTCAGCTCGGCGCTGTGGCCGTTCTCGACCCTGGGCTGGCCCGACCAGACGGTCGAACTCGAGAAATACTACCCGACCAGCGTGCTGGTGACGGGCTGGGACATCCTGTTCTTCTGGGTCGCCCGCATGATGATGATGGGCATGCAATTCATGACCGAGGTGCCGTTCCGCACCGTCTACCTGCACGGCCTGGTGACGGACGAGAAGGGCCAGAAGATGTCGAAGTCCAAGGGCAACGCCATGGATCCCTTGGAGCTGATCGACAAGTACGGCGCCGATGCTTTGCGCTTTACCATGGCATCGCTCGCGGCCAACAACGCCGGCCGTCTGCGCCTCGCACCGACTCGCGTCGAGAGTTCGCGAAACTTCGCGACGAAGCTGTGGAACGCCACGCGCTTTGCCGAAATGAACGGCGCGGCATTACCGCAGGGCTTCGTGCCCGAGTCGGCAAAGCTGACGGTCAACAAGTGGGTGCTGGGCGAGCTGGCGCGCGCCAACACGACGGTCGACAAGGCGCTGGCGGAGTTCCGCCTGAACGATGCGGCCACGGCGCTCTATGAATTCATCTGGGGCATCGTCTGCGACTGGTACGTCGAGCTCTCCAAGCCGATCCTGCAGGGCGACGACGGGCCGGAGAAGGACGAGACGCGCGCCGTCACCGCCTGCGTGCTGCGCGAGACGGTCAAGCTCCTGCATCCGGTGATGCCGTTCATCACCGAGGAGCTGTGGGACAAGCTCGGTCATCGCGCCGGGCACGGCATGCTGATCGCCCAGCCCTGGCCGCAGCCGACGCCCGTCGACGCGGATGCCGAGGCCGAGATCGGCTGGCTGGTCAAGCTGATCTCCGACATCCGCTCGGCCCGCGCCGAGCTGAACGTGCCGGGCGGGGCCAAGCTCAAGCTCCTGGTCGTGGGCGCCAGCGACACGACGCAGAAGCGCCTCGACGTGCATCGCGCCGCGATCGAGCGGCTGTCGCGGGTCGAGGGCGTCGAAGCGGCGGCGATCGCGCCCAAGGCCGCGCTGCAGATCGTGGTGGGCGAGGCAGCCTATGCGCTGCCGGTCGGCGACGTCATCGACCTCAAGGCCGAAGGCGCGCGCCTGCAGAAGGAAATCAAGAAGCTGGCCGACGAGGTCGGCAAGATCGACGCCAAGCTCGGCAACGCCGCCTTCGTGTCGCGCGCGCCGGAGGAGGTCGTCGAGGAGCAGCGCGAGCGCCGCACCCAGGCCGAACAGACCCGCGCGCGCCTGAGCACGGCGCTGGAGCGGCTGGGGGCTTAGCTGGGCGCGCGCGGGCTTGAATTCGCCCTATATTAAGACGCCTTGCGCAGATCCGGCACGTAGGGCCGCGACGCGAAGTGTTCGGCGTTGTCGCCGCTGGCGAAGCGCAGGCCGGCGCGGCGGAGCGCGCCGTCGTCGACCGTCTCGAGCGGCACGTAGTATCGATCGTCGGTCTTGATGATCGTGTCGTTGTCGACCCGGTTGTAGCAGATCAACAGCGTCCAGCGCCGGTTGGCCGAGCGGTTGGCGTCGGAACGGTGGATGGCGTTGCAATGGAAGATCAGCGCGTCGCCGACTTCCAGCTCGCAACACTCGATCGGGCATTGCTCGAGGATGTAGGGCATTCGCTTGGGATCGACCTCGTTCTGGGTCGGCGACAACGGCGTATGGTCGATGCGGCCGAGCTTGTGCGAGCCCGTCGCGATCTGCAGGCAGCCATTCTCGCGCGTGGTCCTGTCGAGGGCCACCATGATCGAGAGCAGGTCGGGCCTGATGCAGCCGTTGTAGTACCAGTAGCCGTAATCCTGGTGCCATTCCCAGGCGCCGCCGACCTCCGGCTCCTTGGCCGTGAGCTTGGACTGGTAGTGATAGACCGGTCCGCCGAGCAACGCCGCCGAGGTATCGACCATGCGTTGGCAGCGCGCCGCCAGGCCATAGACGCTGTCGCCGGCGCGGTTCCACAGCGCGATGCGGGTCGAGCGTCCTTCGCCGTCGCGCCGGTCGAGGATGCTCGAACGCACCGCGGGGTCCTGCTCCATCGCGTCGGTGAGGAGCTTCACTTCATCCGGCGCGAACAGGCCGCGGGCGTAGGTGAAGCCTTTTTGATTGAACTCGGCCGTCTGCGCGGCACTCAGCATGTTGGGCATGGTTTGGCTTCCTCAACTTGAGCCCACTCACCTCATCCTTCGAGACGCCGCGCTTCGCGCGGCTCCTCAGGATGAGGTTGGCTTGAAGACGTTGCGACCGTCTTTCTCACCGACCGCCACTTTACGCCCAAGCTGCTCGTTCGTCAGCATGTCGGTCAGCAAAGCGGGCTCATGCGCGGCCATGGCGACGAAACGGTCGCCCGAACCGTCCAGCCGGCCGAAAATGTAGGCGCGGTCCGGCGCGTCCCTGCCGTAGGCAACACAGTACGTCTCGATCGTGCCGGTGCCGGCCGGTTTCGTGTTCACGTGCTGCTTGGGCCGGGCATCGAGCTCGGCTTGCAATTTCTTCGGGTCTTGCCTTCGCCACGGACCCTTGGTTGGCTTGGTCGAGTAGAGCCCAGCCGAATGCTTGGTGAGGTAGTTGCCGTTGGCCGTCACCATGCCGAAGGAGCCCGGCGTCTTGCGCACCACGTTCATCATCTCGGCGATGGAATGGGTGACGTAGTTGTTGCCCGGGCCGCCGAAGAAGGGCAGGCCGCCGGTGACACTGACCGGCCGCGGATCGTCCGGGGCGATGCCGATCTCCGTCATCGCCACCTCGACCGCCGAGGGGAAGCAGCTATAGAGGTCGAAGGCCGCCACGTCGGACAGCGTCTTGCCCGCCATGTCGAGCGCAAGCCGCGCGCAGCCCTTGATGGCCGGCGAGGCGTCGAGGCGATCGCGCTCCGACACGACCCAGGTGTCGACGCCGTCGGCGCAGCCATGCAGGAACACCCAGCGGTCCTGCGGGATGCCCCATTCGCGCGCCTTGCCGACCGAGGTCACCAGCACCGCCGCCGCCTGGTCGATGATGGCGTTGGCATTCATCAGCCGCGGATAGGGAAAGCAGATCCAGCGATTGTCATCGGAGATCGTGGCCAGCCGCTCGGCGCTGTAGCCTTCCCGTCGCGTCGCCAGCGGATTGTCCTTGGCGACGGCGGCCAGGCGCGCGAACAGCCGGCCCATGGCCGTCATGTGGCTGGCCACATCGCGCTTCAGGCCGCCACGGATGGCGTTTTCCAGCAGCGGGTAGAAATGGATCGCCGCGCGGAGCTCGTGTCGCCCCTCCTCGTCGGAGAAGCCGAAGCGCTTGTCGCCGATCCGCGTCGGCTCGCCGCCGGGATCCTCGTTCCAGTCGATCTTCAGCCCGGCCTTGCGCGCGCTCTGGGTCGAGCGCAGCAGCTCGGCGCCGCAGATCAGCGCCAGCTCGGTCTCGCCGCTTGCGATCTCTTCCGAGAATCGATTGACGAGATACTGGGGCGTGTTGCCGCCGGAGTGCGTGTAGATGAGCTGCCGTGGCGTCGCGTTCAGCCGGTTGGCGACAGCCTTGGGCGGGTTGCTGCAGCGGCCGAACGGCGAGGCGAAGCGCGGGCTGATGTCGGGGAAGAATTCGAGAACCGCCACCGCATCGATCCTGCGACCCAGCGCCGCCGTGCCGATCGCGACGCGGCTATCGTCGAGAGCGAGGTTCGCGGCCTCGGCACAGAAGGCGACATTCGAGCGTTCGCTTGATGGCTTGCCCGTCGTATCGGTGATCTGGCCGCAGCCGACGAGAATGGGCGTACGCGGATCGATCATTTCGCCAAGGCCTTGATCTCGATTTCGCTGAGACCGGCCTCGGCGAGCACGCTCTTGGTGTGCTCGCCCAGGCCCGCGACCTTGGGGCCGCTTTGCAACGGTGAGCCGGAGAAGCGAAAGGGCGGGGCGGGCGACTTGTATGAACCGGCGCTGTCCTCGATGGTGCAGAGCGAGCCGCGATGGGCGACCTGCGGGTCCTGCAGCGCCTCGGTCACGGTAAGATACGGCGAGCAGGGCACGCCGTGCTTCTCCAGCGCCGCGACGCATTCCTTGACCGTGAGCGTCTTCGACCACGCCTCGAACTCGTCGACGAACTGGTCCCAGTTCATGCGCCGGTCGGCATATTTCTCGAAGCGCGGATCGGTGAGCCAGTCGCGCCGGCCCGCCGCCGTCGCCATGTCCTGGAAGGTCCGTTCGCTCGCCGTCGCCAGCATGACATAGCCGTCCTTGGCCTCGACCGGCCCGTACATCGGCCGCGACGGCATCTCGAAGTCGAACTGTGCGCGGTTGACCTCACCCAGCAGCATGCCGACCAGGGTCTCGAACATCGACACATCGACCATCTGGCCTTTGCCGGTGACGTGGCGCTGATGGAGCGCCGCCAGGATGCCGCCCATCGCGTAGGCGCCGCTGGCATAGTCGGCGACGAAGATGCCGCAATTGTCCGGCCGTTCGCGACCTTGCTGGTAAAAGAGATGGGCCATGTCGTAGCCGGTCGAGGCGTGAATGACCGGCGCATAGGCCGGGCGGCCGGCGGCGGGGCCGGTCTGGCCGTAGCCCGAGATGGCGCCGTAGATGATCCTGGGGTTGATCTTCGCCAGTTCGGGATAGTCGAGTCTCAGGCGCTTCATCACGCCGGGCCGATAGTTCTCCAGCACGATATCGACCGTCTTCACCAGCTTCTTCACCGCGGCGATCGCCTCGGGCTTCTTGAGGTCGAGCACGATCGAGCGCTTGCCGGCATTGAGCTGGCCGAACATCGTGCCGGCGCCGTCGCGCTGCACCGGCCGGCTGCGCATCAGGTCGCCTTCGGGCGATTCGACCTTGATCACGTCGGCGCCCATGTCGGCCAGCAGCCGGCTGCAATGCGGCCCGGCGATGGTGGTCGAGAAGTCGAGAACGCGAAGGCCGTGCAGCGGCCGGGGGTTGGTTTCCGTCATCGGTTCACCCCTTGGGTCGTCGGATGGGTCATCGGGTAATGAGGATGAGAACGACACCGCCGACCACGAGGACGCTGCCGATCCACTCGCCGGCGGACGGCCTTTCCTTGAGCACGACGTGCGAGGCGATGAAGGTGAAGACCAGCTCGATCTGACCGACGGCGCGGACCAGCGCCGCATTCTCGAGCGTCATGGCGAGCGCCCAGCCGGCCGAACCGAGCACGCTGAAGATGCCGACCCACACCGACGAGCGCCAGTTGAACCACACCTTGCCGAGCTGCGGCCGGTCGCGGCGCGAGAGGTAGGCCGCCATCAGCACGACCTGGATGGTGTTCATGCAGGCGAGCACGGTGATGCCGCGGATCATGAAATCGCCGTCGGGCAGGAGCTTGGAGGCCTCGCGGATGGTGAAGGCGGCGATCGCGAAGATCGCGCCCGAGAGGAGCCCGTAGAGCGCGCCCTTGTGCGTGAGGTCGGCGAGCACGCTCCTGACATTGGCGAACGAGCCGCGCAGGCTCAGGATCATCACGCCGCCCAGGCAGACCAGGATGCCGATCCAGGCGCCGAACTTGAGCGGCTCGTGGGCGATGAAGGTGGCGAACAGGGCCACGAACACTGTCTCGGTCTTGGAATAGACCGTGCCGACCGCATAGTTGCGCAGCGAGAAGGCGTGGATCATGAGCGAGGTCGCCACGATCTGGGCGACGCCGGCGATCGTCACCATCCCGAGAAAGGGCAACGAGATCGAAGGCACCTGCCGGCCGGTGCCGAACACGAGGAAAGCCAGCATGCCGAGCGCCAGCGGCGCGCCGTAGAGGTAGCGCACGAAGTTGGCCCCATCGACGCTCAGGATGCCGCGAATCTTCTGCTGCATCGTCGTGCGGATGTTCTGAAACAGCGCAGCGGCGACGGTTATCGGTATCCAGAGCGGCACGCTTCCTCCCGCTCGGCAGTGTAAGGGGTGATCCGCCGCGCGTCTGCCGCCGCGATTTCCGCGGTGCAGGTTCGTTCACGACCTATCGTCGAGACAAGCTCCCTCGGCTGTGCCGCCCTTCGGGCGGCTCCGCTCGGGACGACGGGTCCCCTAGCGAGGGCGAGGGGGCATGAGTAAAGTCGCGACCGTTTCGGCGGAGATCAGGCGCAAATGGCCACGAAGAAGCAATCCAGGCTGCATCCCAATCCCACCTTCGACAAGGCGAAGATGCCGAGCCGGCATACCACGGTCGGACCGGAGCGGGCGCCCCATCGATCCTATCTCTACGCCATGGGCCTCAACGAGAAGCAGATCGCCCAGCCGATCGTGGGCGTGGCGACCTGCTGGAACGAGGCTGCGCCCTGCAACATCGCGCTCAGCCGCCAGGCCCAGGCCGTGAAGATCGGCGTCGATCGTGGCGGCGGCACGCCGCGCGAATTCACCACCATCACGGTGACCGACGGCATCGCCATGGGCCACCAGGGCATGAAGTCGTCGCTCGCCAGCCGCGACCTCATCGCCGATTCGGTCGAGCTCACCATGCGCGGCCACTGCTACGACGCCATGGTGACCCTGGCCGGCTGCGACAAGTCGCTGCCCGGCATGATGATGGCCATGCTGCGGCTGAACGTGCCGTCGGTATTCATGTATGGCGGCTCGATCCTGCCCGGCAAGTTCCGCGGCAAGGACGTCACCGTGGTCGACGTGTTCGAGGGCGTCGGCATGCATGCCGCCGGCAAGTTCTCCGATGCCGACCTGCGCGAGCTCGAATGCGCGGCCTGTCCGTCGGCCGGCTCATGCGGCGGCCAGTTCACAGCCAACACCATGGCCTGCGTTTCCGAGGCGATCGGCCTCGCACTGCCGGGCTCGGCCGGCGCGCCAGCGCCCTACGAGACGCGCGACCAGTACGCCGAGGCCTCGGGCGAAGCGGCGATGAACCTGCTGCGCCTCGGCATCCGGCCACGCGACATCTGCTCGCGCGAAGCCTTCGAGAACGCCGCCACCGTCGTGGCGGCGACCGGCGGCTCGACCAATGCCGGACTCCATTTGCCGGCGATGGCGCATGAATGCGGCATCAAGTTCGACCTGCACGACGTGGCGAAGATCTTCAAGAAGACGCCCTACATCGCCGACCTCAAGCCGGGTGGAAAGTACGTGGCGTTCGATCTCTACAATGTCGGCGGCATTCCCGTGGTCATCAAGGAGCTGCTCGATGCCGGCCTGCTGCACGGCGACGTGCTGACGGCGACCGGCAAGACGCTGGCCGAGAACCACAAGGACGTGACGTTCCCGGAGAACCAGGATGTCGTCTATCGTGTGAAGAACTGCCTCTCGCCGACCGGCGGCGTGGTCGGGCTGAAGGGCAACCTGGCACCCGACGGCGCGATCGTGAAGGTGGCGGGCATGCAGGGCGAGGGGCTGATCTTCACCGGTCCGGCGCGTTGCTTCGACACCGAGGAGGCGGCGTTCGAGGCCGTCGTGAAGCGCAAGTTCAAGGACGGCGAG
>JABCYT010000097.1 GCA_013290035.1 Alphaproteobacteria bacterium | reverse complement strand
GTCTACCCCGTTGAAACAACAACACCTCATGCTGAGGAGCGCGCGCAGCGCGCGTCTCGAAGCATGGGCTACAAGCGGCTACGCCGCTTGGCGGCGGACATATTTCAGCAGGGCGACCAGCGCCGCCGGCGTGACGCCCGAGATTCGCGCTGCCTGGCCCAAGGTGGCTGGTTTATGGGTTTGCAGCTTCTGCCGGACCTCATTGGAGAGGCTGCCCACCGCGCCGTAATCGAGATCCGGCGGCAGGGTGAGCGCCTCGTCACTGCGGTACGCGGCGATATCTTGCCTCTGGCGGGCAAGATAGCCGCTATAACGGCCGTCGATGGTCAGTTGCTCAGCGATATCCGGTCGAACATGCCCAAGTTCCGGCCAAAGACTGACCAGACGGTCCCATCCTATGTCAGGATAGGCCAGCAGCTCCAAAGCCGATCGCGGCACGCCATCCTGGTTGATGGCAACTCCGCGCCTGGCCAGGGCGGAGGGGCTGAGCTTCAGACGCGCCGCAGCCTCCCGCGCCTCTGCAAGCGCCTGCTGTTTCACGTGAAACATCGCCGCCCGTTCTGAACCGACGCAGCCAATCTCCAGTCCGCGCGGGGTGAGGCGCTGGTCGGCATTGTCGGCGCGCAGCCAAAGCCGGTATTCCGCCCGGGAGGTGAACATGCGGTAGGGCTCGGTGATCCCGAGACTCACCAAATCATCAATCAAAACACCAATATAGCCCTCGGCGCGATCGACGACGAACGGCTTGGACAGCGCGGCATTGAGGCCCGCGATCAGCCCCTGGGCGGCGGCCTCTTCATAGCCCGTGGTGCCATTGATCTGGCCGGCCATGTAAAGACCGGGCACCCGGCGAGTCTCCAGTGTCGCCTGGAGTTCGCGCGAATCGATATGATCGTATTCGATGGCATACCCTGGCCGGAGCATGACTGCCCCTTCAAGAGCGGGAATGGTCTGCAACATTGCAAGCTGCACGTCGCGGGGCAGGGAGGTCGAGATCCCGTTGGGATAGACCGTGGGATCGTCGAGACCCTCGGGCTCGAGAAAAATCTGATGCCGGTCGCGGTGGCCGAAGCGGACCACCTTGTCCTCGATCGACGGGCAGTAGCGCGGCCCGACGCTTTCGATCTGGCCGGAATAGATCGGCGCGCGGTGCAAGTTGGCGCGGATCAGCGCATGCGTGGCCGCGGTCGTGGTGGTGATGTGGCAGGCGACCTGCGGCGTGGTGATCTCTTGGGTGAGATACGAAAACGGCGCCGGGGGAACGTCGCCCTCCTGGCGCTCGAGCCCCGCATAATCGATCGTGCGCCCGTCGAGCCGCGCCGGCGTGCCGGTCTTGAGGCGGCCCAGCGCAAAGCCCAGCCGCTGCAACGTCTGCGCGAGTCGTGTGGCCGGCTCCTCAACCGCGTCCGCGGCGAGGTCGGCGGGCACGCCGCCGCGCTGGCCGCGCGCACGACCGGCTGGAATCCTGATTTCACCGAGGTGAATCAACCCGCGCAGGAACGTGCCCGTGGTCAGCACGACCCGGCCGGCCGCGATCTCGGCCCCCGATTCGGTCAAGACGCCAGCACACGTCCCGCTTGCATCGACAAGGATATCGGCAACCGCTTCGCCGCGGATCTCGAGATTTTCCTGCTCGGCCAGCAGCGCCTGCACGGCCTCGCGGTAGAGCCTGCGATCGGCCTGGGCGCGCGGCCCGCGCACGGCCGGTCCCTTGGAGAGATTGAGGGTGCGGAACTGGATGCCGGCCCGGTCGATGGCGCGGCCCATGACGCCGTCCAGGGCATCGATCTCGCGCACCAGATGGCCCTTGCCCAGCCCGCCGATGGCGGGATTGCACGACATCTCGCCGATTGTGTCGACCCGGTGGGTGAGCAGCAGCGTGCGCGCGCCCAACCGCGCCGATGCGGCTGCGGCTTCGCAGCCGGCATGGCCGCCGCCCACCACGATCACGTCATAGCAAGAGCCGATGCCCACCATGCGGGCTTAGTCAGGGATCGCAGCCCCGAGGTCAAGGCTGATCCTTTGCGGCAATAACGGCCGATCACGGCAATATCGATAAAGTCAGGCGAGGATCGGATGAACCAACATCCGCCGGTCACAGCTGGTGGAGACTCCGATGAATCCCCTATCACGGCGCGGCCTTTTGGGGGCGACGGCCGCAGGCACCGTCGCCGCCGCCGCGGCGAAAGCGCAGGCCCAGAGCTTCGGCAATCCGGACCTGCCGCCGCAAGGCGCGATCAACGCCACCAACCCGCAAAGCATCGTCGATCCCGGTCCGCAGAATCCGGCGCTTGCCAGCCAGTTCCCCTCGGCGACGTCGCCGCCCGCCACCGACGTCGGCGGCATGCAGATGCCGTGGTCATCCTTCAACAACGCCCCGCGGCGCATCCAGAACGGCGGCTGGGCGCGTCAGGTGACCCAGGCCGACTTCGCGATCTCCGAGGAGATCTCGGGCGTCGACATGCGCCTGACCGCCGGCGGCATCCGCGAGATGCATTGGCACCTCGCCGCCGAGTGGGGCTACATGTCCTACGGCAACTGCCGCGTCACCGTGCTCGACGAGCAGGGCCGCGCCTACGTCTCCGACGTCAAGGAAGGCGACATTTGGTATTTCCCGTCCGGCCTGCCGCATTCGCTGCAGGGCCTGGGACCGAGCGGCTGCGAGTTCATCCTCTGCTTCGACGACGGCAAGGCGAGCGAATTCAATACGCTCCTGCTGACCGACTGGGTCGCCCATACCCCGCCCGAGATTCTGGCCCTCAACTTCGGCGTGCCGGCCGACGCTTTCTCGAAGATCCCCTTGCACAATCTCTGGATCTTCCAGGGCCAGCTGCCGGGCAGTCTGGAGGCCGCCCGTGCCGCCGCGACGGGCGCCGCCGGCGCGCCGCCTTATCCCTTCACCTTTTCTCTGGGCTCGATGAAGCCGGTCCGCCAGACCAAGGGCGGCGAGGTGCGCATCGCCGACAGCAACAACTTCAACGTCTCGAAAACCATCGCGGCGGCCCAGGTCATCGTGCATCCCGGCGGCATGCGCGAACTGCATTGGCATCCCAATGCCGACGAATGGCAGTACTGGATCAAAGGCAAGGGCCGCATGGGTGTGTTCAACACCGGGCCGGGCGCCGTCACCATGGACTTCAACCCGGGTGACATCGGCTACGTCAAACGCAGCCATGGCCACTACATCCTGAACACCGGCGACACCGATCTGATGTTCCTTGAAGTGTTCCGCAGTTCGTACTTCGCCGACGTCTCGTTGTCCGACTGGCTGACCCACACGCCGCCCGAGATGGTTGCCCAAACCCTGAACGTCGATCCGGCCGTCATCGCGAAGTTCCCCAACAACAAGCCGGAAATCATGCCCGAGTAAGCCAGCGTATCGCGTTGCAGGAGACCAATCGCCATGACCACCTTGGAGCAGACAAGCCGCGGCAGTTTCGCCATCGCCGACGCCTTGACGGCGGCACCGATCGGGCTTCGCTTCCGCCGGCCGTGGTTTCCCGGCTGGCGGCGGCTGGTCGGCACGGCGGGCCCCGGGCTGCTGATCGCCATCGGCTATATCGATCCCGGCAACTGGGCGACCGACCTCGGCGGCGGATCGCGTTACGGCTATGCGCTCCTGTCGATGGTGTTCATCGCCAACCTGATCGCCATGGCCGTGCAGGCGCTGTGCGTGCGCCTGGCGATCGCCACCGGAAAGAGCCTGGCCGAATATTCGCGCGAGGCCTATTCGCGGCCGGTTGTCCTGATGCTCTGGCTGTCGGCCGAGATCGCCATGGTGATGACGGACCTGGCCGAGCTGGTGGGCGGCGCGATCGCCCTCAAGCTTCTGTTCGGCTGGGGGCTCATTCCCGGCGTCCTGCTGATGAGCGCCGGCACGCTGGTCTTCCTGGTGATCGGGCGCGACGACTGGCGCTGGCTGCGCGGCCTGGTCTGCGGCCTGCTGCTGGTCGTCGCCGCCAGCTTCGTTTCCCTGCTGTGGCTTGCCCAGCCGGTCTGGTCGGAGGTTGCGGCGGGACTTCTGCCGACCCCGCAACTGGTCACCGACCCGGCCATGCTGCTGCTCGGCCTCGGCATCGTCGGAGCGACCGTGATGCCGCATAACCTCTACCTGCACAGCGGCCTGCTCGCGCCGACCGGCCGGGCGCTCGGCCGTCGCGAAAAACAGAGCGCCATCAAGGCGAATGTCCGCGATTCCAACAGCTCGCTGGGCTTCGCGCTGTTCATCAATGCCGCGATCCTGATCGCCGCCGGCGCCGCCTTCCATGCCCGCGGCTTCACCGAGATCGCCGACCTGGGCGAGGCCTATGCCCTGCTCGATCCGGTGCTCGGCAGCCAGATCGCCGCCCTGCTGTTCGCCGTCGGGCTGCTCGCCGCCGGCCAGAGCTCGACCATCACCGGCACCTTGGCCGGCCAGATGGTGATGGAAGGCTTCCTGCAGGTCCGGCTGTCGCCCGTGCTGCGCCGATTGCTCATCCGTCTGGCCGCCCTCGGACCGGCGCTCGCCTATTTCATGGTGGCGGGCGAAGGCGACACGTCGCGTCTCCTCATCCTGAGCCAGGTCGTGCTCAGCCTGCAGCTGCCCTTCGCCATGATCCCGCTGCTGCACTTCGTCAGCACGCGCAAGGTGATGGGCGAATTCGTCCTGGGCCGGAACGCCAAGATCGGCAGCTGGTCTCTGGCGCTCCTGATCCTGGCCCTGAACGCCGTGCTGATCTTCGAGATGCTGGCCTAGGCGGCGGCGCGCCGATAGGCCGTCGGCGTGCAGCCGGTGGTCTTGCGGAAGGCGGCGCTGAACGAGCTGGTCTCGCCGAAACCGACGGTGAATCCGACATTGGTCACCGACGATACCGGCCGCACCAGCAAAGCCTTGGCACGCTCGATGCGACGGTTGTTGTGATAGCGATGCGGCGGCATGCCAAACGATTGCTTGAAGGCTCGGCAGAAATAGTGCGGGCTGAGGCGAACCAGCTGCGCCAGGTTCGCCAGCGAGATCTGCTCGGCCAGATGTTCCTCGATGTAGTCGACGACGGTGCGTTGTTGCCAGGCGGCAAGCCCGCCGCGCACGCGCGCTTCGATCCGCGCCGCCCCGGCGTTCTGGCGCACGAGCTCGTGGGCAAGCACGCTGCCGAGGGCGCCGAAGTAGGCGCCGCAATAGGCGCCCGCGTGCTCGATCAGCCGCATCAGCTTGAGCGCCGTGTCCATCAGCGCGGCATCGTCGAAAAACAGGCGCGGCGCCAGGGGCGTGGGTATTGCCTGCGGCGACGCCGGCATGCGGTTGGGGTCGAAGTAGAAATAGACGATGCGCGTCAGCACGCGCGGTTGCTGCCACTCGTGATAGGCGTGGCCGGCCGGCACGAAGGTGAGCTTGCGCCGCGCGTCGCGCAGCCTCGATCGTGGCAGGCCTTCGACGAACGTATCGCCGTCGCTGCGGATGCCTTGGTCACAGACGGTGAGAAGATGGAGCGGCGCGCGAAAGCGGAATTCCAACTTTTCACGCCGCGTCGCCTGAACCACCTCCGCCGCAAGGCCATCCCACTGGGCGGCGCGGCGCTGCACGGCATCGGGCGGATAGACCTCCACCGCAGGCTTGAGGGCCCGCTGACCGTCGGGTCTCTGGCTTTCGTACGTAAGGGCGCGCCCGATCGGACCATACGATGACGCCGTCGTCGCAGGAGAATTCGCCAACATGGATTGCACCCTTTGTTTTGAGCCAGGGAGCAATCATGACGAACGCGCTGATGTATCTCCACGTATCGCGCACGAAGCGCGGCGCCCTCAGCCCAGGTGGCTGGTGTCGTTGATGCGCTGCACGCGTATCTCGTCGCCGTCGACGTCGATCTCGTTCAGGGTGCAGGGATCCTGGATCAGGCGCCAATAGGCCGACAGCGGCTGGTCGAGGAACTGCATAAGGATCGCCCGGTTGACGCTGTCGTGGGCGACCATGACCACGGTATCGGTCGGATGGCGCTCCAGCACCAGGCGCATCACGTCGGCCGTGCGCGCCACCAGGTCCTGCAGCGATTCGCCGTCGGGGAAGCGCACACGCTGCGGCGACGTCCGCCACAGCCGATAGGCCTTGGGAGCCTCCGCCTTGATCTCCTCGTGGGTGCGCATCTGCCAGGCGCCGTAGTCGATATCCATCAGCCCTTCGAGCGGGATGGCCTTGGCGCCGCAGAGGTTGGCGATGATGGTCCCGGTCACGACGCAGCGCTGCAGGGCGCTGGTGTAGACGACGGCCGGTTTCCAGGCCCGCGCGATGCGCGCCGCCAGCGCCTCGGCCTCGGCCACGCCCTTCTTGGTCAAGGCCAGCTCGGCGCGGCCGCGAAAGCGTTCGGGGAAGATGCCGTCGACGTGGCCGTGGCGGGTCAGCAGGATCTTGGTCATCCGGCCAATCTAGCAGGCCGGTGTATCAGTTCCTCCACTCGTTATACGAGGGGAGGAAGGGCTTAAGCCGCGCGCTTGCGGGAGGTCGTCTTCTTCTTCGGCTTGGCCTTGCGGGCCTGCGCCTCCAGGAAGCGGTCGGCCCTCTCGCGCGACGGACCGCCGCTGCCCTTGAGGCTTCTCTTCAGGGCCTCCATCAGGTCGACCACCTTGTCGTCTTCCTCGGGCACCTCGCTGGTGACCAGCTTCTCGCCCTTGCTCTTGCGCGCGATCAGGTCGCGCAGCGCGTCCTCGTAGCGGTCCTTGAATTCCGTCGGATCGAACTTGGCCTCCTGCTGCTCGATGATCTTCTCGGCGATCTGCAGCATCTTGAGATCGGGCTTGGGCAGGTTGCGGTCGAACACCTCGGCGGTCGAGCGAATCTCGTCATGGGTGCGCAAGGTGGTGAGCAGGATGCCGCTGTCGCGCGGCTCGAGCGCGCAGACATGCTCGCGCTGGTGCAGCACCAGCCGGCCCAGCGCCACCTTGCTCTGCTTCTCCATGGCGGCGCGGATGACGCTGAACGCCTCGATGCCGGTCTTGCCCGACGGCGCCAGATAGTAGGGCTCGTCCCAGTAGATGCGGTCGATCGAGGCGGCATCGACGAATTCCTCGATGTCGATGATGCGCGTCGATTCGAGCTTCACTGCGTCGAGCTCGTCCTTGTCGAACAGCACGTACTTGTTCTTGGAGACTTCGAAGCCCCTGACGAGATCGGAGCGTTCGACCGGATCGCCGGTGCCGGCGTCGACGGCCTGCATGCGGATGCGATTGTTGGTCTTGGGATTGATCATGTTGAAATGCACGTCGGCGGTGCGCTCGGTGGCGGTGTAGAGCGACACCGGGCAGGTCACCAGCGAGAGCCGGAGATGGCCCTCCCAGGTCGGCCGCATCGCCCTGTTCTGAGGGGCCTTGTGCTGCGTGCTCTTGCTCTTGGCTTTGGCCATGACGGATCCTCACGACTTCGATTTGATCAGGCGTTCGATGGCCGCGCGCAGCGGCTTGGCCGATTTGGCATAGTCGGCCCACGGCTTGCCCTTCTTGAGCAGCGCCGGCGCCGTGCGCACGGTGAACTTCCTGGGATCGAGACCGGCCTTCACCTGCGACCAGTTGAGCGGCATCGAGACCGTGGCGCCCGGCCGCGCGCGCGGCGACAAAGGCGCCACCGCGGTCGAGGTGCGGTCATTGCGCAGATAGTCGAGGAAGATGCGGCCGCCGCGCTCCTTCTTCGCCATGTTGATGACGTAGAGGTCGGGCTTTGCGTCGGCCAGCCGCCGGCAAATCTCCTTGGCGAACATCTTGGCGGTTTCCCAGTCTGGGCTCTTGGGATCCGACGTCAGCGGCACCACGACATGCAGGCCCTTGCCGCCCGTCGTCTTGCAGAAGGTTTTCAGCCCCAGCGCCTCCAGCCGCTCGGCCACCGCGAGCGCGCCCTTGATCACCTGGGCGAAGCCGAGGTCGGGCGCGGGATCGAGATCGAACACCAGCCGGCCCGGCAGCTCGGGCTCATCGGGCTGGCAGTTCCACGGATGCAGCTCGGTGGCGCCGATCTGCGCCGCCGCCGCCAGCCCCTCGACCCTGTCGATCTGCAGGTAGGGCTTCTTGTCGCCTCTGACCTTCACCTCCTCCAGGAGATCGGAGCTGCCCGGCATGGCGTGGCGCTGGAAGAAGGTCTGGCCGCCGATGCCGTCGGGCGTGCGCACCAGCGAGCATGGCCGCCCCTTGATGTGATCGATCATCCAGTCGCCGATCGCCTCGTAGTATCGGGCGAGCTCGAGCTTGGTGACCGGCGGTTTTTCGTCCGGCCATAAGGGCTTGTCGGGATGCGAGATCGGCACCCCCATGACCGTAGCCGGCCCGGACGACTTGGCGGCGCCCGCCTTGGAGGTCGCTGTCTTGCGCGTCGTTGTCTTCGGGACAGGCTTGGCCATCTTCGCCTCCGTCACCTTGACGGGTGTCTCCGCCACGACCTCGTCGGCCGGCTTGTCCTCGCGCAGCCCCTTGAAGGCGGCCTGCCGTACATTGCCGCCGCCGGTCCAGCCGGCGAACTCGATCTCGGCCACCAGCTCGGGCCGCGTCCAATGACTGTTGCGTTCGCGGGGCGGGCTGGCGCCGGCGGCGAACGGGCTGGTCTTGCTTTCGACCGCCCTGAGCTTGGGCAGCAGGGTGCGAATCTCCGCTTCGCCAAAGCCGGTGCCGACCTTGCCGACATAGACCAGCTTCTTGCCGCGATGGACGCCGACCAGCAGGGAACTCACTTTCTTGGCTTCGCTGGTCCAACCGCCGATCACCACCTCATGGCCGGCGCGGGACTTGATCTTCAGCCAGCTTCCGCCGCGGCCCGATCGGTAGGCCGCGTCGAGCTCCTTGGAGATGATGCCTTCGAAGCCCATGCGCGACGCCGATTCCAGGACGGCCACGCCCGAGGTCTCGAAATGCTCGACATAGCGCAGCGCCCGGTGCATGCCCTTGAGGCCGTCCAGCAGGTCCACCAGCCGCGCCTTGCGCTCGCTGAGCGGCAGTCCGCGCAGATCCTCGCCGTCGGCGAAGAGGAGATCGAAGGCGAAGAAGACCAGGACGTCGGACTTGC
>JABCYT010000096.1 GCA_013290035.1 Alphaproteobacteria bacterium | reverse complement strand
TCGATGCCCGGCGGCGGCTCGCGTTTCTCGGTTGGCACGTTATAGGCGGCGGCGATCTCTTCGGGTGTCGGCACCGCCAGGACTTTCACGCCGGCAGGTACGCCCGACGCGATCTGCGCCAAAAGATCGGTGTGCGCCACCAGCACCTTGGCGGCGCAGTCTTCCAGGATGTAGCCCGCCTCCTCCGGCGTGAAGTGCCAGTTGATCGGCACGGCATAGGCGCCAAGCTGGCCCGCCGCCATGTTGACCTCGAACGTCGCGAAATCGTTGCGCAGCATCAGCGCCACGCTGTCGTCCTCGCCGACGCCCAAGGCCTGGAGCCCACCCGCGCCGCGCGCGGCATTGGCCTGGATGTCGGCCCAGCTTCGGAAACGCTCGCCTGCCGTCACGCCCGCCGTCATTTCTTCTTCCCCTTCCCGCCTTGCTCGAGCCTGGCGCCGGCCCCCTTCAGCATGGTCCGTCCGAGAAAATACGACAGCGTCTTGTAGTCCGGTCCATGCGCCAGCATGCCCGACTGGTGAAGCATGACGATGCCATGGATCGCCGCCCACATCGACCAGCCGAACAGTTTCGGATCGACATCGATGACGCCCGACGCCGCCATCTCCTCGGCACCGCGCGTGATGTAGCGCGCCGCCCGCTCGGCCTGCGGTCCAAGCTCGGGATGTTTTTCGTCAACCGGCTCGTCGATCTCGAACATGATGCGATAGGCGTGCGGATTCTTGAGCGCGAAGGCGAGATAGGCCTCGCTGGTCAGTCGCCCGCGCGCGGCCGTATCGGTGACGCCGGCCGTTGCCTTCTCGAGCGTATCGGCGAACCTGCCGAAGGCCTGGGCGCGCACCGTCGCCAGGATGTCGGCCTTGTCCTTGAAGTAGCGATAGGGCGTCTTCGGGCTGCAGCCCAGCGCCTCGGCGAGCTGGCGCATGGTGACACCCTCGTAGCCGAAGCGGGCGAAACGCTCGGTGGCGACCCTGCACAGCTCGGCGCGGAAGTCGGCGATGTCCTGGTCGGTGAGATAACGCGGCATGGGTTTCCATACACAGTGTGTAGGGAAACCCCTGAGAGGTCAAATTCCTCAGTCATCTTGAGCGAAGCGAAAGATCTCATGCCGGTGGCAAGCGGCGATGAGGTCCTTCGCTACGCTCAGGACGACATTAAGCACTCTCGGCGAACAGCTCACGGCCGATCAGCATGCGGCGGATCTCGCTGGTGCCGGCGCCGATCTCGTAGAGCTTGGCGTCGCGCAGCAGGCGGCCCGTCGGATAGTCGTTGATGTAGCCATTACCGCCCAGGAGCTGGATGGCGTCGAGCGCCACCAGCGTCGCCTTCTCCGCGGCATAGAGGATGGCGCCCGCCGAATCCTTGCGCGTGGTCTGGCCGCGGTCGCAGGCCTTGGCGACGGCATAGACGTAGGCCTTGCAGGCATTCATCGTCGTGTACATGTCGGCGAGCTTGCCCTGGACGAGCTGGAATTCGCCGATCGCCTGGCCGAACTGGCGCCGCTGGTGGACATAGGGCACGACGATGTCCATCGCCGACTGCATGATGCCGAGCGGCCCCGCCGCCAGCACGGCGCGCTCATAGTCGAGGCCGCTCATCAGCACGTTTACGCCCTTGCCCACCGTGCCCAGCACGTTCTCGGCCGGGATCTCGCAATCCTCGAACACCAGCTCGCCGGTCGACGAGCCGCGCATGCCCAACTTGTCGAGCTTCTGCGCCACCTTGAAGCCCTTGGCGCTGGTCTCGACGATGAAGGTGGTGATGCCGCGCGAGCCGGCCGCGGGATCGGTCTTGGCATAGACCACGATGACCTGCGCGTCGGGACTGTTGGTGATCCACATCTTGGTGCCGTTCAGCACGTAGCGGTCGCCCTTCTTGTCGGCCCGCAGCTTCATGGAGACGACGTCGGAGCCCGCCCCCGATTCGCTCATGGCCAGGCTGCCGACATGCTCGCCGGAGATCAGCTTGGGCAGGAAGCGGCGTTTCTGCTCGTCGCTGCCGTTGCGGCGGATCTGGTTGATGCAAAGGTTGGAATGGGCGCCGTAGGAAAGGCCCACGGCCGCCGAGGCGCGGCTCAGCTCCTCGACCGTAACGACATGCTCGAGATAGCCCAGTCCCGACCCGCCATACTCCTCCTCGACGGTGATGCCATGCAGGCCGAGCTCGCCCATCCGGGGCCACAGCTCGCGCGGAAAGCGGTCGGTCTTGTCGATTTCGGCGGCGATCGGCGCCACCTCGGCCGCCGAGAAGCGCTGGACCTGCTCGCGCAGCGCATCGGCGGTTTCGCCCAGGCCGAAGTCGAAGGGCGGCATCGCGTTGGGGATCATGAGCTTATTTACCCGTTGAAGGTGGAGATGTCAGGATGGATCGCCGCCTTAGAGCAGAAACGCCGTCGCCAGGCCGAGGAAGGCCAGGAAGCCGATCACGTCGGTCACCGTCGTCAGGAACACCGTCGACGAGACAGCCGGATCGATGCCGAATTTCTGCAGGCCGAGCGGGATCAGGGTGCCGGCAAGCGCCGCCGCCACGAGATTGCAGATCATCGCGGCGCCGATCACCGCGCCCAGCCGCCAGTCGCCGTACCAGCCGACCACGGCGGCACCCATGATCAGGGCGAAGATCAGGCCGTTGAGGCCGCCCACCGCGGCCTCCTTGGCAACGAAGCGCAGGGCGTTGGCCGCTGTCAGCTCCCCCATGGCCAGCGCACGCACGGCCACCGTCACGGTCTGCGTGCCGGCATTGCCGCCCATCGAGGCCACGATCGGCATTAGGACGGCCAGCGCGACGATCTTCTCGATGGCGCCCTCGAACTGGCCGATGACGAAGGACGCCAGCACCGCGGTCGCGAGGTTCACCGTCAGCCACACGGCGCGCAACCGCGCGGTACGCACTGGATTGGCGTGCATGTCGTCGATGCCCACGCCGCCCATCTTCAGGAGGTCCTCTTCGGCCTCCTCGTCGATCACGTCGACCACGTCGTCGACCATGATCACGCCCAGAAGCCGCCCGCGCTCGTCGACCACCGGGCAGGACACCAGGTTCTTGTCGCGGAACAGGTGGGCGATCTCGGCCTGGTCGGCGGTCGCCGGCACCGAGGGAATATCGGGATCGACGATGTCGAGGACCGGCACCGGCCGCTTGCTGCGCAGCATGCGGCCGAGCGGCACCGAGCCCCTGAGACGGCCGGCCGGGTCGACGACGAAGATGTCGTAGACGTCGTCGGGCAGGTCGGTCGCCTCGCGGCAATGGTCGATCACCTGACCGACCGTCCAGCCGTCCGGGATCTTGACCAGCGAGCGCTGCATGAGGCGCCCGGCGGTGTCTTCCGGATAGGCGAGCGCGCTTTCGATGTCGGCGCGCTCCTCGGCCGGCAACTCGGCCAGCACCTCGCGGCGCTCCTCCTCCGGCAGGTCTTCGAGGATGGTCGCGGCATCGTCGGCTTCGAGCTCGCGCGCCGCGGCGGCGATGTCCTTGCTGTCGAGCTGGTCGAGGACGTCCTCGAGGACCTCTTCGTCGAGCTCGGTCAGGGCCTCCGGATCGAGATCGCGCTTGAGGATGCCGACCAGCTTGTCGCGCTCGGGCTCGGACAGCTGCTCGAGGATCGAGGCTTGGCCGGTGGCGCTGAGCGCCGCCAGAAGTGTCCTGACATCCTCGGTCTTGTCTTCGGCGAGCGCCGTCTCGACACGACGGACCAGCCCCGGCGTCACCTCATCCGGCACATCGGGCTCGCCGCTCATCCACGCGCCTCGGCGAGCCGCTGGGCCTCGACCACGGAAAGCGCCGTCATGTTGAGGATGCCGCGCGCCGTCACCGAGGGCGTGAGCACGTGCGCCGGCAGCGCCGTGCCTAAAAGCATCGGGCCGATATGCAGGCCGTCGGCCGCGGTCTTCAAGAGGTTGAAGGCGATGTTGGCGGTGTCGAGCGACGGGCAGACCACCAGGTTGGCCGCCTCCTTGAGGCGCGAGCGCGGAAAGACGTTGCGGCGAATCTCCGGATCGAGGGCGGCGTCGCCGTGCATCTCGCCGTCGACCTCGAGCGCCGGCGCGCGCTGGTGCAGCAGCCTCACCGCCTCGGCCATCTTGCGCGCCGAGGGATGGTCCGAGCCGCCGAAGCTCGAATGCGAGAGCAGCGCCACCTTGGGCTGGATGCCGAAGCGCAGCACCTCGTCGGCCGCCAGCAGGGTGATGTTGACCAGGGTCTCGGCATCGGGGTCTTCGTTGACATAGGTGTCGGCGATGAACAACGAGCGCGTCGGCATGACGAGCAGGCTGAGGCCGGCCATGGTCTTGACGCCCTCGCGCGTGCCGATCACGTCGCGCACGTGGTTGAAATGAGTGCGGAAGCGGCCGTAGGCGCCGGCGATCATGGCGTCGGCATCGCCCAACCGCACCGCCAGGGCCGCGATCAGGGTCGGGCTGGAGCGCACCAGGTTGCGCGCGGTGGGCTCGGTGACACCGCGGCGCTCCATGAGCTGATGGTAGGCGCCCCAGTAGCGGTCGTAGCGCGGGTCGTCCGACGGATCGATCAGGGCCGCGTCGATGCCCGGCCGGAAGCGCAGCCCGAGGCGCTCGGCGCGCCGCCGGATGATCTCGGGCCGGCCGATCAGGATGGGCTGGGCAATGCCCTCGTCGAGGATGATCTGGGTCGCGCGCAGGATGCGGTCGTCCTCGCCGGCGCTGAAGATCACCCGCTTGGGCGTGCTGCGCGCCTGCTCGAACAGCGGGCGCATGATCAGGCCGGACTTGAACACGAACTGGCTGAGCTGCTGGCGATAGGCATCGAAATCGGCGATCGGCCGTGTCGCCACGCCTGAGTCCATGGCGGCCTTGGCGACCGCGGGCGCCAGCTCGACGATCAGGCGCGGGTCGAACGGCTTGGGGATGATCTGGTTGGGCCCGAAGCCGCCGGCCTGCTCGCCGAAGGCGCGCGCCACGACTTCGGAAGGCTCCTTGCGCGCCAGCGCCGCCAGCGCCCGCACGCAGGCGATCTTCATCTCATCGTTGACCGTCGTGGCGCCGACATCGAGCGCGCCGCGGAAGATGTAGGGAAAGCACAGGACGTTGTTGACCTGGTTGGGATAGTCGCTGCGTCCCGTCGCCATGACGGCGTCGTCGCGCACCGCCACCACGTCCTCGGGCGTGATCTCGGGGTCGGGATTGGCCAGCGCGAAGATGAGCGGCCTGGCCGCCATCCGGGCCACCATCTCGCCCTTGAGGACGCCAGCGGCCGAGAGGCCCAGGAACACGTCGGCCCCGCCGATCACCTCGGCCAGCGTGCGCGCCTGCGTGTCGCGCGCGTAGCGCTCCTTCCACGGGTCCATCAGCTCGTTGCGGCCCTTCCAGACCACGCCCGCGATGTCGGTGACCCACATGTTCTGGCGCGGCAGGCCGAGCTTTTCCAGCACGCCCAGGCACGACAGCGCCGCGGCGCCGGCGCCCGATACCACGAGCTTCACCTTGGCGATGTCCTTGCCGACCAAGGAGAGCGCGTTCAGCAGTGCCGCGCCCACGATGATCGCCGTGCCGTGCTGGTCGTCATGGAAGACCGGGATCGACATGCGCTCGCGCAGCTTCTGCTCGACGTAGAAGCATTCAGGCGCCTTGATGTCCTCGAGGTTGATGCCGCCGAAGGTGGGCTCCAGGGCGGCCACGATGTCGACGAGCTTTTCCTGGTCGAGCTCGGCCAGCTCGAGGTCGAAGACGTCGATGCCGGCGAACTTCTTGAACAGCACGCCCTTGCCTTCCATCACCGGCTTGGCGGCAAGCGGGCCGATGGCGCCCAGCCCCAGCACGGCGGTGCCGTTGGTCACCACGGCGACCAGGTTGGCGCGCGCCGTCAGTTCGGCCGCCGTGCCGGGATCGCGCACGATCTCGTGGCAGGCGGCCGCCACGCCCGGCGAATAGGCAAGCGACAGGTCGCGCTGGGTGGCCAGCGGCTTGGTCGGGACGACCTCGATCTTCCCGGGACGCGGGAGGCGATGGTAGCGAAGCGCGCTTTCGGTCAGTTCGTCCGCCAAGCCCGCCTCCTCGCCTCACCAACAAAAAGGGCCGCCCGAAGGCGGCAACAGGTTACCTTTCCGATCGAACCGGCGAGTTTGGTGCGGCCAAGAAGACTCGAACTTCCACGCCTCGCGGCACTAGCACCTCAAGCTAGCGCGTCTACCAATTCCGCCATGGCCGCGCCGGTCGATGGGGCGGGGGATACCAAATAGACCCCGCAGTGGCAAGGTAACTCGCCAAAGTAACGCGCAGGGGCGCGACGCCGAGGGCTATTGCGCTCGGGTCCGGAAGTACCGATTTTGCCACAATGAACAAGCCGGAGTGGCGCATTTCGGACGGCGCGGTGTCCTACACCGAAGCACTGGCGGTCATGGAAGAGCGCGTGGCCGACATCCGCGCCGGCCGCGAGCGCGAGCTGGTCTGGCTGCTCGAACATCCGCCGCTCTACACCGCCGGCACCAGTTCCAAGCCGCAGGACCTCCTGCAGCCCCTGCGCTTTCCCGTCCATGTCGCCGGGCGTGGCGGGCAATATACCTATCACGGCCCCGGCCAGCGCGTGGTCTACGCCATGCTCGACCTGCGCAGCCGCCGTCAGGACGTGCGGCGCTTCGTTTCCGACCTCGAGGAATGGACGATCCGCACCCTCGCCCGCTTCAGCGTGACGGCCGAACGCCGCGCCGGCCGGGTCGGCGTCTGGGTGGCTCGCCCCGACAAGCCGGCGCTGCCCGACGGACGGCCGCGCGAGGACAAGATCGCCGCCATCGGTGTGCGCATCCGCCACTGGGTGTCGTTCCACGGGCTCTCGATCAACGTCGAGCCCGATTTGTCGCACTACGCGGGAATCGTGCCCTGCGGCATCGCCGACCATGGCGTGACCTCGCTGGTCGACCTCGGCCTGCCAGTGACCCTGGCCGACCTCGATATCGCGCTGGCGGAGGCTTTCGACGAGGTGTTCGGCGACGACGTCAGACCGTCGGAAGCTGCGTAAAGCCTTCGGGCGCATCCGCAGCGTCGGCCGCAGAGATGTCGACCTCGTCGACCCGGGCATGCGACGGCCCCCTGCGACAGGCCTCGATCATGGCCGCGACAGCTGCATCCTCGCCGGCGATCAGCGCTTCGACCGAATCGTCGATGCGATTGCGCACCCAGCCGCGTAGCCCGAGATTGCGCGCCGTCCTGATCGTCCAGTCGCGATAGCCGACGCCCTGGACGCGGCCGTTGATGCGCAGCCGTGCTGCCCTCATCGCCCGCTCAAGCGAACTCGATGATCTTCTGGTCGACGCGCAGGCTGTCTCCGGCCTTGGCGTGCAAGGTCTTCACCGTGCCGTCGCGTGTGGCACGCAGCACGTTTTCCATCTTCATCGCCTCGACCACGGCCAGCACCTCGCCGGTCTTGATCTCCTGACCCTCGCTCACCGCGATGGAGGCGAGCAGGCCGGGCATCGGCGAGAGCAGGAACTTGGAGGTGTCGGGTGCGGCCTTCACCGGCATCAGGGCATAGAGCTCGGCCTGGCGCGGCGTCAGCACCAGAGCCTCGGCCTGGCCGCCTTCATGGATCAGCCGCCAGCCGGCGCCCGAGGGGTCGATCTGCACCACGACCGCCTGCCGGTCGACCTTGGCATGCATCAGCGGCTCGCCCGGCGACCAATCGGTCTCGATCGCGAGGCGCCGGCCGCCGACATCGACTTGAAAATCGGAGCTGCCACCGGTCACGTTGAGGGTGACCGGATCGCGATTGAGCATGACGACGCGGTCGTCCTGCCGGTTGCCCAGGCGCGCGGCCTTGATGCGGTCGGCGACGCCGGCGATGCCGGCCAGCATGGCCGGATCGCGCGGCGGCAGATGCGCCGCCGTGAAGCCGCCCTTGAATTCCTCGGCGATGAAATTGGTCGTGAGCCGGCCGGCACGGAAGCGCGGATGGGCCATCAGCGCCGCCAGGAACGGCACGTTGTGCGACACGCCGCGGACATAGAACTCGTCGAGCGCGCGGCGCATGCGCTCGATGGCGTCGATGCGCGTCTTTCCGTAGGTGCAGAGCTTGGCGATCATCGGATCGTAGAACATCGAGATCTCGCCGCCCTCATAGACGCCGGTATCGACCCGCACGTCCGGGCCGGGCTCGGGCTCGCGATACTTCACCAGCCGTCCGGTCGAGGGCAGGAAGTTGCGGAACGGATCCTCGGCATAGAGCCGCGCCTCGACCGCCCAGCCGTCGAGCTTCACGTCCTTCTGCTGGAACGGCAGCTTCTCGCCGGCCGCGACCCGGATCATCAGCTCGACGAGATCGAGGCCGGTGATCAGCTCGGTCACCGGATGCTCGACCTGCAGGCGGGTGTTCATCTCGAGGAAGTAGAACTTGCGGTGCTTGTCGACGATGAACTCGACCGTGCCGGCGCTCTTGTATTTGACCGCCTTGGCGAGCGCCACCGCCTCCTCGCCCATCGCCTTGCGTGTCCTGGCGTCGAGGAAGGGGCTGGGCGCCTCCTCGATCACCTTCTGGTGACGGCGCTGGATCGAACACTCGCGCTCCCACAGGTAGATGCAGTTGCCGTGACCGTCGGCAATAAGCTGGATCTCGATATGGCGCGGCTCCTCGACGTATTTCTCGATGAACACCCGATCGTCGGCGAACGACGCCTTGGCTTCGTTGGTCGCCGAGCCGAAACCCTCGCGGGTCTCCTCGTCGTTGTAGGCGATGCGCATGCCCTTGCCGCCGCCGCCGGCCGACGCCTTGATCATCACCGGATAGCCGACCTTCTGCGCGATCTTCACCGCCTCCTCGGCATTGGCGATGGCATGCAGGTAGCCCGGCACGGTGCTGACCCCGGCCTTGAGCGCGAGCTTCTTTGATTCGATCTTGTCGCCCATGGCGTGGATGGCGAGCGCATCGGGGCCGATGAAGATGATCTTGGCCTTGGCCAGCGCCTTCTGGAATTCCTGCTTCTCCGAGAGGAAGCCGTAACCCGGATGGACCGCCTGCGCGCCGGTCTTCTTGCAGGCCGCCACGATCTTGTCGATCTGCAGGTAGGACTGCGCCGACGGCG
>JABCYT010000095.1 GCA_013290035.1 Alphaproteobacteria bacterium | reverse complement strand
CACCGTCCTGGTAGGCCTCGTCTACGAGGGCACCAGCATGGCCGAGGGCGTGATCCAGGAAGAGTACTCGCTCGAAGGCACGTGGCTGCTGCTTTACGGGGCGATCTGCCTCGTGCGGCTGGCGTTAGCCTATCTGCGCCTGCTCCGGCCCTGGATGCTCTACCTGTCGGTGATCGCCGACATCGCCCTGCTGATGGCCCTGATCTTTTCCTTTCACCTTAAGTACGCCCAGACGGCGGCCTTCTACCTGAAGGTTCCAACGCTGCTCTACGTCTTCCTGTTCATCGCCCTGCGCGCGCTGCGCTTCGAGGCGCGCCTCGTCGCCTTCACCGGCGTGGCGGCCGCCGTCGGCTGGGCCGGTCTCACCTACTACGTTGCCTCGGGGCGGGGCGGGCCGCCCAACCAAACCCACAATTTTGTCGAGTACATGACCTCGAATGCACTGCTGGTCGGCGCCGAGGTCGACAAGATCATCGCCATCCTGCTGACGACGGCGGTGCTGGCATTGGCCATCTCGCGCGCGCGCCACCTGCTGGTGCAGTCGGTGACCGAAGGGGCGGCGGCGCGCGACCTGTCGCGTTTCTTCGACCCCGGCGTCGCCGCCCGCATCCGCGGTGCCGCGACGTCGATCAAGGCGGGCGAAGGCGAGTTGCGCGACGTGGCGATCCTCACCGTCGACCTGCGCGGCTTCACCCGGCTCTCGACCGAGCTTCAGCCGGACGATGTCATGAAGCTCCTGCAGGACTACCAGGGCCGCGTCTGCCCGCTGATCGTGAGCAACGGCGGCAGCATCGACAAATTCCTGGGCGACGGCATCCTGGCCTCGTTCGGCGCGGTGGCGCCCTCGCCGACCGCGGCGGCCGACGCTTTGCGCGCGGCCGATGCAGTGATCGAGGCGGCCGATCGGTGGGCCGCCGAACGCCGCGCGGCCGGCCTGGCGCCCTTGTCGATCGGTCTGGCGGCGGCATCGGGTCGCGTCGTGTTCGGCGCCGTCGGCGACGGCGAGAGGCTGGAATTCACGGTCATCGGCGACGCGGTCAACTTCGCGGCGAAGCTTGAAAAGCACAACAAGGACGAAAAGACCCGGGCCCTGGTCGATAGCGGCACCTATGGCAAAGCCGAGCAGCAAGGTTACGCGGCCCCCGCGGTGCGCGAGCGACGGCCCGGCCGAAAGGTGGCGGGCGTCGCCGATTTGGTCGATATTGTGGTCCTGGCCTAGAATGGGCAGCGAGACGGCGGATGGGCCTGCCGCCGTGCCGTTGCCTTGCCCTTTCCCCATTCGGGGCCTATGTAATCCGCGAGTTGGGAACGGGTTGGCGGAGCGCCATCGTGGGTAACAACTACGACATCATCCTCATCGGGCTGGTCGCGGTCTTTCTGATCCTGCGGCTGCGCTCCGTGCTCGGCAAGCGCACCGGCAACGAGCGCCCGCCGGCGCGCGATCCCTTCACGCCACCCGCGCCGCCGCCGACGGCGTCGCCGCGGCTGGGCGATGCGCCTTCCGCGGGCCCGTCCGGCAACGACAATGTCGTGCCGCTGCCGACCAGCAGTGCGCCCGCGCCGCGGCCGTCGCTCTCGACGACCGGTCCGGGCGGCATTCGCGCCACGGTCCTGCCGACTGCCACGGCCGGCGTTGCCGCCATTCGCGGCGCCGACCCGGCCTTCGAACCGATCGGCTTCACGGCCGGCGCACGGGCGGCCTTCACGACCATCGTCGAGGCGTTCGCCAAGGACGACACCGCGTCGCTGCGGCCGCTGCTCGACCCGCCGACCTATGCGAGCTTCGAGGCCGCCATCCGCGGCCGCGCCGAGCGCAAGGAAAAGGCCGAGACCACGCTGATCGGCTTCGAGGCGTCCGACATCGCCGCCGCCAGCCTGCAGGGCAGCGAAGCGGTGGTCACCGTCCGCTTCGTCAGCGAGCAGATCAACGTTCTGCGCAATGCCGAAGGCCAGATCGTCGACGGCAATCCCAACGAAGTGCAGAAGGTCATCGATCTCTGGACGTTCCGTCGCGACACCAAGTCAAGCGATCCCAACTGGCTGCTGATAAAGACTGAAAGCGAAGGCTAAGGGGAGGCTCTTTCGAATATGCGCTGGACCGTCCTGTCCGGCGGCGCGGCTTGGATGGCCGCCGCCGGCCTTCTGGCTGCCTGCGCCGGCGGCATGGGCGGGCCGACCGAACCGCGTGTGGCGATGGCGCCGATCGCGTTCAGCGAGATTGCCGGATGGGGCGAAGACAAGCAGAGCGAAGCCCTTGCCGCGTTCCGTCGTTCGTGCCCCAAACTGACCGCCGGGCCCGACACCAAGATCACGACCGATGGCGGCACCAAGACCGTCGCGCCGGCGGAATGGAAGCAGATCTGCGATTCAGCCGGCACGGTAAAGACCAACGACGATCGCGCCGCACGGGCCTTCTTCGAGGAGAATTTCCGGCCGCTGGTGGTCCAGGCGCCGGGCAAGTTCACCGGCTATTTCGAGCCCGAGATGCGCGGCAGCCGCGTGCCGTCGCGCATTTTCACGGTGCCGGTCTATCGCAGGCCGCCCGACCTCACCGACAAGCCCTACTACACGCGCGCCGAGATCGAGCAGGGCGTGCTCAAGGGCAAGGGGCTGGAGATCGCCTGGGTGCAGGATCCCGTCGCCCTGTACGAGGTCCAGGTGCAGGGCAGCGGCCGCGTCCATCTCGCCGAAGGCGGCGTCCTCAGCCTCGGTTTCGACGGCTCCAACAACCGGCCCTATACGGCGATCGGCAACGTGCTGGTCGAGATGGGCGTCTTGCAGAAGGACGCCGTCACCTGGCCCGCCATCCGTGATTGGCTGAAGCGCAATCCGCAACAGGCGCGCGACGTGATGCGCAAGAACGAGCGCTATATCTTCTTCAAGGACACCAAGAGCCAGAGCGCCAGCGGCTCAGAGGGCGTGACGCTCACGGCGCAGCGCAGCCTCGCGGTCGACCTCACGCTGACGCCCTACGGCACGCCGATCTGGATCGACACCGTGCGGCCCGTGGCGCGCAAGCCGGGCGTCACCGAACCCTACCGCCGTCTCACCATCGCCCAGGACAGCGGGGCCGCCATCCAGGGTCCGGCGCGCGGCGACGTGTTCTTCGGCAGCAACGCCCAGGCCGCCGACTGGGCCGGCCGCATGGTCGGCGAAGGCCGGGCCATCGTGCTGGTGCCCAACAAAGGTTGATCAGCGGGCCGCCGGCGGTTCCTGATCGGTCGGAATGCCCGCCATATGGCGGTAGAGCGCGGCCAGGCGATTGACGTAGGAAGCATCGCTGCCCAAGGCGATGACGCTCGCGCCCTCGGTCGCGCGGATCGTCTGATAGTAGCCCCACAGGCCAGGACCACGCTTGTCGAGGAAGATCACCGACTGCAGCGCGCCGGGCTCGAAGGCGGTCAGGATGCCGACGTGGATCGGCGTCACGTTCTCCGTCGACACGACGAGCCGCTCCGCCGTGCGTTCCCGGACGGTCATGCGATAGACGGCGCGGCCGTGGCTCACCTCGAAATAGTAGAATGAGCGGCCCGGCGTGAGTTCGGCCGCGGCCGGATCCGCTCGCCCCTTGCCGTCCGGCCCGTCGAGGGTCCCTGAGTCGGAGACGAGCGGCTGCCAGGCCTGACGGCTCACCGACCAGTAGCGGACGGATTTCAGCGCCGAGAACCGGACAAGCCGATCGGCCAGATCGTCGAGCGGCCCCGCGAACCGGAATTCGCCGGCGAGGGCGGCCGCGAGCTTGGTCGAACTCGTTCCCCAGTTGAGACAGGTGGCGGCTTGCCAGCCCGACCGCGTGAGCTCACCCCTGCTCCAGACATCCGTCGCCGGAGGTTGCCCGGCCGGCGTGTAGGCCGGGACGGGCGGGCCTTCGCAGGGCGGCGTGAGCTTGGCGCTGGCGCCGTCCGAGAGGTCGGGGGCGAGCAGAAGCACGATAAAGAACAGGAGGCGCAGCACCTTTGGTAACGGTACGGCCGGCCGCGGGTTCCAACTCAGCGCGGCACTCCCTGATTTCTGGTCGGCCGCAGTAGATTCGAAATGTTGGTTGCTGAAACACTGGTCACCGTTGCCAAGCATCCAGAGTTTCAGGAAAAGCCGCACCAGATCACGGCTTGAGGCGGCCTTCGTACCACCGGCACAGCACCGCCGGGAACGGTCAATAAGGTCCATTGCGCCCTATTTTGGCCGCTGCCAATGTGCCCATCGTGTCCAAATTGCCTTCCGCATCGAGCCCCCGCCCGCGTCGCGTCGCGCTTTTCGTGACCTGCCTGGTCGATCTGTTCCGGCCGGCCATAGGCTTTGCCGCCGTAAAGCTCCTCGAGGAGGCCGGCTGCACGGTCGAGGTCCCGCCGCTGCAGGTCTGCTGCGGCCAGCCGGCTTACAATTCCGGCGACCGCGCGACGACCCGCGCCATCGCCGCCCAGGTCATCGATGCCTTCGAGGGCTACGACGCTGTGGTGGCCCCGTCGGGCTCGTGCGGCGGCATGTTGAGCCACCACTATCCAGGGTTGTTCGACGATCCGGTGCAGAAGGCACGGGCGGAGAATCTGGCCAGCCGCAGTTACGAGCTGATGTCGTTCCTGGTCGATGTGCTGGGCGTCACCAAAGTCGCCGCGCAATATGACGGACGCGTCACCTATCATGATTCCTGCTCGGGCCTGCGCGAACTCGGCGTCAAGCAACAGCCCCGTCGCCTGCTGGCATCGGTGGGCGGCCTGAAGCTCAGCGAAATGGAGTCACCGGAAGTCTGCTGCGGCTTCGGCGGCACGTTCTGCGTGAAATATCCCGAGATTTCCAATGCCATGGTCGGCGAAAAATCGGCCGACATCGCCGCCACCGGCGCCGACACCCTGCTGGCGGGCGACCTCGGCTGCCTGATGAACATGGCGGGCAAGCTGCAGCGCGAAGGCAGCGCGGTGCGGGTGCGCCACGTCGCCGAAGTGCTGGCCGGCATGGGCGACCAGGCGGCGATCGGCGAACCGGAGGGCAAGCGCTGATGCAGTCGACCGCGCGCGACTTCAAGGACAATGCCCATGCCGCCCTGGTCGATCCCAACCTGCAGGATTCGCTGGCCAAGCTGAAGGTCGGCTTCTCCGAACGCCGTCGTCAGGCGGCCGAGCGCCTACCCGAGTTCGAGGCGCTGCGCGATCGCGCCCGCGACATCAAGAACCACGCCTTGGCCAACCTCGACTTCTATCTCGAAGAGTTCGAGCGCAAGGTGACGGCGCTGGGCGGCCACGTTCACTGGGCGCCCAGCGCCGAGGACGCGCGCCGCATCATCGGCGAACTCTGCCGCAGCATGGGTGCCCGCACGGTCGCCAAGTCGAAGTCGATGGTGGCCGAGGAAATCGCGCTCAACGAGCATCTCGAGGCGCTCGGCATCGCGCCGATCGAGACCGATCTCGGCGAATACATCATCCAGCTCCGCCATGAGCCGCCCAGCCACATCATCGCGCCGGCGGTGCACCTCACCAAGGACCAGGTCGCCGATACCTTCCTCGAACATCACCGCAAGCTGGGCTTCACCCGGCGCCTCACCGAGCGCAACGATCTGGTGGCCGAGGCGCGCTACGTCCTGCGCCAGAAATTTCTCGATGCCGATGTCGGCTTGACCGGCGCCAATTTCCTGGTGGCCGAGACCGGCTCGTCGATGCTGGTGACCAACGAGGGCAACGCCGATCTTTCAAACACCCTGCCGCGCATGCACATCGTGCTGGCCAGCATCGAGAAGGTGATCCCCACCCTGGAGGACGCCGCCGTCCTGCTGCGCGTGCTGGCGCGCTCGGCGACGGGGCAGGAATCGTCGGCCTACACCACGCTCAACACCGGCCCCAGGCGGCCGGGCGACCTCGATGGGCCCGAGCACTATCATGTCGTCATCCTCGACAATGGCCGCTCCGCCGTGCTGGGCACGGAGATGCAGGACATGCTGCGCTGCATCCGCTGCGGCGCCTGCATGAACCATTGCCCGGTCTACGGCGCGATTGGCGGCCATGCCTATGGCTGGGTCTATCCCGGCCCGATCGGCGCGGTGCTGACGCCGCAGCTGATCGGTGTCGAGGAGGCCGGCAACCTGCCCAACGCCTCGACCTTCTGCGGTCGCTGCGAGAGCGTCTGCCCGGTGCGCATCCCGCTGCCCAGCCTGATGCGCCACTGGCGCGAGCGCGAGTTCGAGCGCCATCTCACGCCCAGGGCGGTGCGCCAGGGGCTGGCGTTATGGAGCTTCCTGGCGCGGCGGCCGCGCCTCTATCGCCGCCTCACCGGGCTCGCCAACCGCATGCTCGCGCTGTTCGGCCGCGCCCAGGGCCGCTATCGAACCCTGCCCCTGGCCGGCGGCTGGACGCGCTTCCGCGACTTCCCCGCACCGCCGCCGGGCGGTACGTTCCATGCTCAGTGGCGCGGCAGGCGCTCATGAGCGAAGCCAGATCGCAAATCCTGGACGGCATCCGTCGATCCCTCAAGCGCGGCCCGCTCTCCGGCGATGCCCTGAAAGCCGTCGAGGCGCGACTCGCCGAGCCGCCGCGCGGGCCCGCCGTTGCCCGCGCCGCCCTGGCGCAGCCCGACAAGGTCGCGCTGTTCTGCCAATGGGCCGAGGCCAACAATGCCACCGTGGTCCGCGTGGCGCCGGCCGAGGTCGCCGCCGAAGTCTCGGCCTATCTCGCGCGCAACAACCTGCCGGCCGAGGCCGTGATCGCGCCCTCTCCGCAGCTCGCCGGCTACGACTGGTCGAGCCAGAAGATGCTATCGCTGCGACGCGGCCGTGGCGAGGGCAGCGACCATGTCTCGATCACCGGTGCCTTCGCCGCCATCGCCGAAACCGGCACGGTCGTAATGGCGTCGGGCCCCGAACATCCGGTGACGCTCAATCTCCTGCCCGACACGCACATCGTCGTGCTGCGCGAGAGCGACATCGTCGGCGGCTATGAGGAGGTGTGGCAGCGGCTCAGGGCGCGTTACGGCAAGGACCGCATGCCGCGCACCGTCAACACCATCACCGGCCCCTCGCGGACCGGCGACATCGAGCAGGCGATGGAACTTGGCGCCCACGGCCCGCGCCGCATGCACGTCTTGGTTGTGCGCGAATGAAACCCGCCGACGGCGCCTCTTCTGCGGAGCCCAAAGGGGAACTGCGCGTCGTCGGCACGAGTGTTACCCGCGAGGTCGAGCTGCTGCTCGAGCGCGTCGCCCAGATGGTGGGCCGGCGGGCGCCGCGCGTCCTGCAGGTCGGCTCGCGCAGCCTGGTTTCGGATCGCAACGAACGCAACTGGCGCAGCCTGGTGGCCAAGCGCTTCGGCCGCCGCGCCGCGTTCGTCGGCATCGACTTGCTGGCAGGCAGCAACGTCGACCATGTGCTCGACATCTGCAGCGAGCCGCGCGCCCTCAAAGCCAAGCTCGGACGGGACCCGTTCGACCTGGTGATCTGCTGCCATGTGCTCGAGCACACGCGCCAGCCGGCGAAGGCTGCGCACAATATCGAGGACCTGCTGAAGCCGGGCGGCGTGGCCTACGTTGCCACGCCCTGGTCGCAAGCCTTCCACGCCACGCCGGACGACTATTGGCGCTTCTCGGTGCGCGGCCTGATGCTGATGTTCGCGCGGCTGGAAGTCCTCTCGTCGTTCTACAGCGGCGGCGATGTCGGGCTGGACGTGGCCTACCGCGTGGTGCGCGACGGCAAGCCCGAGCTCGATGCCCGCGCGGGCGCCGTCGAGCAGGGCCTATTCCAGCTCGTGCTCGACCACGAGGACAACCGCGCCGTGCTGGCCCGCCAGGCCACCGAACGGCTGCCGGTGTCGCGCACCTACCTGCCGACCTTGTTCGTCAACATCGTGGGGCAGCGGACCGCATAGGCCGTCCTACAGCCAGCGCCGGATCTTCGCGAACCGGCGCGGACGACCCGGCAAAAAGAAAGAGCGGGCTTTCGCCCGCTCTCTCATTTGCCGAGTTTGGACTGCGACTAGAAGCGCAGGTCGATACCCAGGAGGACGGTCCAGGAGTTGCCGACGACGGCATTGCTGGGGCCGCCTGTCTGATAGTACATCGCGCCGCCGACCACCTTGATGCCCGGTCCGAGCGCGTAGTTGGCACCGACTTCCCACTTGGTGATGGTCTCTTGGCCGAACAACAAGGCCGTTGCGGGGTTGCCGTTGAACGCCGTGCTGTTCTGGCCCGGGACACCGCTGGCGCTGGCAATGTTGAACGTCTGGGCGTTCGTGCCGGGAGCGATGGCGGTCACGCTGGCCGAGCCGTTGCCGTTGGTGTTCCAGAAGTAGGCCCACATGAACGACATCTGCCACGGACCGGTCTCGTACATGATACCGGCGGTGCCGAAGCGGGTGTCGTTGTCGACGCCGGTGTAGTAGTTCGCACCGAGGCCGTTGTTGTCGTAGCCAAAGGCGCCACCGACGGTGAAGCCGGCGTAGCCGAACTGCGCACCGACCACCCACTGCTTCCATGCCGTCAGGTTCGCACCCGTGATCATGTTGGCAGGGTTGGCCAGGTTGCCCACCGCCGTCGTGTTGGTGAAGCCCGGCACGAACGACGCGTAGGCAAACGCGCCATACAGAGCCACGGTGAAGTCGCCGAACTTGTTCAGGTAGTTGGCGCCAACGTCGAACAGATCCTGCCAGGCAAAGTCGGCGGTCGGGCAGTTGTTGATGTTGGTGGCGTTGTTGTAGCCGCAGATACCGGCGACGCCGGTCGGGCCGGAGTTGATGAAGGTAGTCTGCTGCGCCGCGTTCAGCTTGGGAGCGTAACCGACACCGATCTGCAGGCCGGCGAAGCGCGGCGTGAAGTAGTTGATGCGGTTGACGTCCTGCCACTCCGGCGTGATGGTCGTTGCGATCGTCCCGCGATAGGCCTTGTTGTTCAATATAACCGAGTTGTTCGCCCAGTTATGGTTGTGCTGAATCGCACCCCAGCCGATCAGCGCCGACGGCGTGCCGTAATACATACGGTATGACGCGGCGTCGCGGGAGCCCAACTCGACACGGCCCCAGTCGCCGAAGGCGAACAGGAAGGCTTCGTCGATCTGCGCATTGGCTACAGCCGAACTCGGGTTC
>JABCYT010000094.1 GCA_013290035.1 Alphaproteobacteria bacterium | reverse complement strand
GCGATCTATCTCGTCATGACGATGGGCGTCTTCGCCGTCATCCTGATGATGAAGCGCCGCAATGTCATGGTCGAGAACATCGCCGACCTGGCGGGCCTGGCGCGCAGCGAACCGACGATGGCCCTGGCCCTGCTGGTCTTCATGTTCTCGCAGGCCGGCATCCCGCCGCTCGCGGGCTTCTGGGGCAAGCTCTACATCTTCATCGCCGCCGTCGAGGCCGGGCTTTATGTCCCGGCCGTGCTGGGCGTGCTGGCCTCGGTCGTGGCGTCCTACTACTACCTGCGCATCGTCAAGGTGATGTATTTCGACGAGCCGGCGGAGGCGCTCGACCGGCCGGCCTTCAGCGTCAACCGCGCCGTGGCTTTCGCCGCGGCCATTCTGGTGGCGGCGTTCTCCCTGGCGCCGCAACCGCTCAGCCTGGTGGCCGCCGCGGCGGCGAAGGGTCTGTTCCCGTGAGCCTGGCACCCGTCCTGCCGGACGGGTGGACGCTGGTCGCGTTGGACAGCGTCGGCAGCACCAATGACGAAGCGGCCCGGCTGGCCGACGCCGGCGCGCCCGAGGGCACCGTCGTGTGGTCGCGCGAGCAAACCGGCGGCAGAGGCCGCCGCGGCCGCCATTGGGCGTCGCCGGTCGGCAACCTCTATACCTCCACGATCCTGCGGCCCGACTGCGCCGCGCCACGCGCCGCCGAGTTGGGTTTCGCCGCCGCCCTTGCCGTTGCCGACATCGTGCCGGCAGGCCGCGAGGTGCGCGTGAAGTGGCCCAACGACGTGCTGGTCGACGGCGGCAAGATCGCCGGCATCCTGCTCGAGAGCGCGGTCGGCCAGAGCGGACAGGTGCAGCATGTCGTGGCCGGTATCGGCGTGAATGTCGGCTTCGCGCCCCAGCTGCCGGAGATGCGCTATCCCGGCTCGGCCCTCAGCGGCTCGGTCGAAACGGCCCTGGAGAAGCTCGCGGCCGCCCTGGCGGCGCGGCTCGCCGAATGGCGTCGCGAAGGCTTCGCGACCGTGCGCGCGGCGTGGCTCGCCAAGGCCGGGCCGCTCGGCGCTGAAGTCGACGTCAAGCTGGGCGAGGGACTGGTGCGCGGCCGCTTCGCCGGCCTCGACCGCGAAGGCGCCCTGCTGCTGGAGACGGCGTCCGGGCCGCGCAGGATCGTTTCGGGTGAATTGCTCGGCCGGGCGGCCTAGAGGAGGACGGCGATGTTGCTCGCCATCAATGTCAACAACACCAACGTCAAGTTCGGCGTCATCGACGGCGATCGCATCGTCGGCGAATGGCGCCAGCATACTTCCGCCATGCGCACGGCCGACGAGCACGCTGTCTGGCTGTTCCAGCTCATGAAAATGGAGGGCATCGATCCCAAAGCCGTTACCGACGCGATCGTCGGCAGCGTCGTTCCCCAGGCCACCTTCAACATTCGCCGCCTGTGCACGCGATATTTCGACTGCGAGCCGTTGGTGCTCGGCGAGCCGAACGTCGTCTATGGCATCAAGGTCAAGGGCCAAGGCGCCGGTGCGGATCGCATCTGCAACACCGTCGGCGCCAGCATCCTGTTTCCCAGGACGCCGGTTGTCGTGGTCGATTTCGGCACCGCCACCACGTTCGACGTAGTCGACGAAGAGGGCAGCTACTGCGGCGGCGCGATTGCCCCCGGCATCAACCTCAGCATCGAGGCACTGGTCAATGCGACGGCGCAGCTGCCGCGCATCGTGGTCGAGAAGCCCAGGCAGGTGATCGGCACCAATACCGTGGCCTGCATGCATAGCGGCGTGTTTTGGGGATATGTCGGCCTCATCGAGGGCATCGTCGCCCGCATCAAGGCCGAATTTGGCAAGCCGATGAAGGTGATCTCGACCGGCGGTCTTGCGCCGGTGTTTGACGGATCCACCTCGGTGATCGAGCAGATCGTGCCCGACATCACCGCGCGCGGCCTGATCGAGATTTTCAAACGCAGCAAGGCATGACCGTCCCGTCGGACGACGAGCTCCTGTTCCTCGCCCTGGGCGGGGCCGGCGAGATCGGCATGAACCTCAATCTGTACGGCCACGCCGGCAAATGGCTGATGGTCGATCTCGGCATCGGCTTCGCCGACGATTCGATGCCCGGCATCGAGGTGGTGATGCCGGACCCCACCTTCATCGAGGAGCGGCGCCACGATCTGGTCGGCATCGTGCTGACCCACGCCCATGAGGACCACCTGGGCGCCGTCGCCGATCTCTGGCCGCGGCTCGAGGCGCCGGTCTACGCCACGCCGTTTGCCGCCTCGGTGCTGCGGCGCAAGCTCATCGAGGCCGGCCTGGTCGATACGGTGCCGGTCACCGAGATCCCGCTCGGCGGCAAGTTCGGCCTGGCGCCGTTCGAGCTCGAGCTGATCACCATGACGCATTCGATCCTCGAACCGAATGCGCTGGCGATCCGCACCAGGCTCGGCACGGTGTTCCATACCGGCGACTGGAAGATCGACCCCGAGCCTCTGCTGGGCGAGGTGACCGACGAGGCGATGCTGCGGCGTATCGGCGATGAAGGCGCGCTCGCCATGGTATGCGACAGCACCAACGTCTTCGTCGAGGGCGAGGCGGGCTCCGAGGCCACCGTGCGGGCCAATCTCGAGAAGCTGGTGAAAGTGAGCAGGGGCCGGGTCGCCGTCACCTGCTTCGCCTCGAACTTGGCGCGGGTCGAGAGCGCGGCGCTGGCGGCGGTGGCGGCGGGACGAGATCCCGTGCTGTCGGGACGGGCGCTGCTGCGCATGGTCGAGGCCGCCCAGGAATGCGGCTACCTGCTCGACTTCCCGCCCTGCATTCCCGAGCAGCAGGCGGGCTACCTGCCGCGCGACAAGGTGCTGTTCATCTGCACCGGCAGCCAGGGCGAACCGCGCGCCTCGATGGCCAAGCTCGCCAACGGCGAGCATCGCGACCTCGTGCTGGAGGCGGGCGATACGGCGATCTTTTCCTCGCGTGTCATCCCCGGCAACGAGCGTTCGGTGGGGCGGCTGCAGAACGCGCTCACGGCGCGCGGCGTCGAGGTGATCACCGACCAGGAGGCCGATATCCATGTCTCGGGTCATCCGGCGCGCGACGAGCTGGTCCGGGTCTATCAATGGATACGGCCCAGGATCGCTCTGCCGGTGCATGGCGAGGTCCGCCACATGGTCGAGCACGCCGCATTGGCCCGTGCCTGTCAGGTGCCGGAGACGATCGTGGCGCCCAACGGCACCCTGGTCCGGCTCGCGCCCGGGCCGGCCGAGATCATCGGCCACGTGCCGGCAGGCCGGCTGGCACGCGACGGCGACGGCGTGGTGCCGGTCGACGGTGCGTCGCTGCGCGAGCGGCGCAAGCTTCTGTGGAACGGCGCGGCCGCGGCCAGCCTGGTCATCGACAGGAGCGGCAGGGCCGTGGCGGCGCCGAAAGTGTCCCTGCGCGGCATCGACGACGCGGATGGCGCGCTGACGGGGGCCATCGTCTCCGGTCTCAAGGAGATGCTGGCCGACCTCAGCGCCTCCGAGCGTGGCGACGACGGGCGGATCGAGGAGGCGGCCCGCCAGGCGGTGCGGCGCGTCGTGCGCGCGCACCTCGGCAAGAAGCCGTTGACGGACGTGCACATCGTCCGCATCTAGGCAGCAGGCCCGCTGGAGAGCTCGATGATCGGACGCCTCAATCATATCGCCATCGCCGTGCCCGACCTCGCCAAGGCGTCGGAACTCTATCGCACCGTGATGGGCGCCAAGGTGAGCGCGCCCAAGGCGCAGCCGGCCCACGGCGTCACCGTGGTGTTCGTCGAGCTGCCCAACACCAAGATCGAGCTGCTTCATCCGCTCGGCGAGAAGTCGCCCATCGCCAACTTCCTCGCCCGCAACGCCGACGGCGGCATCCACCACGTCTGCTACGAGGTCGAGGACATCTATGCCGCCCGCGACAAGCTCAAGGCTGAGGGCGCGCGCGTGCTGGGCGACGGCGAACCCAAGATCGGCGCGCACGACAAGCCGGTGCTGTTCCTGCACCCCAAGGACTTCATCGGCACGCTGATCGAACTCGAGCAGGTCTAGGGGCAAGCGCCATGAGCTGGGCTACCGGCCTCATGGTCTACCTGGTGATCTGGTGGACCGTGCTGTTCGCGGTCCTGCCGCTGGGCGTCCGCAAGCTCAAGGACCCGCGCCAGGGCGAGGAGCGGGGCGCACCCGAGCGACCCGACCTCGTCCGCAAGGCGATCATCACGTCGATCGTCGCGGCGGTGCTCTGGATCGCCTTCTATTTCCTCCATCAGTCCGACATTTTCAGCTTCCGCCAGATGGTCGAATAGTCCGACAATGAGGGCCGGGCGCACGGCGCTTGGTCTGAAATGTGCATGGTGCCCGCTCGTTCTGCGATGACTGTCGCAAGAAAGGGACGCCGTCCGGGTCATGGGCATCGAAGTCAAGCTCGCGTTCGACCTGCTGGCCTTCATCTCGGTCATGGTGCTGATCGTGCTGGGCCTCGGCATCATCGCCAGCATGATGGGCATCTTCAATTTCGCCCACGGCGAGTTCGTCCTGCTCGGCGCCTACACGGTCTACATATTCGAAAGCAGTGGACTGTCCGCCTGGGCCGGTATCCTGGCCGCCCCGATCGTGCTGGCGATCGTGGGGCTGGTGCTCGAGCGCCTGATTATCCGGCGTTTCTACGCCGTGCCCATCATCGCCATGCTGGGCACCTACGCCATCGGGCTCGTCATCCGCGAGATCGTGCGCGGTCTGCTGGGCGGCCATTACAAGTCGATCTCCGAACCGCTGCCCGGCGTGTTCACGCTGTTCGGCGTCGACTTTTCGGCGTGGCGTGCCGTGATCGTGCTCACCACGATCTGCATCATCGCCGCCACCTGGCTGTTCCTGTCGCGCACGTCGGTCGGCTTGCAGGTCCGCGGCTCGCTCGAGAACCCCAACCTGGCGCGCGCCTGCGGGATTTCGACGAGCAGGCTTTACGCCATGACCTTCGCTTTCGGTGCGGCGCTGGCGGGCCTCGCCGGTGCGCTGATCGTGCCGCTCTACCAGCTTTCGGCCGACATCGGCACGCGCTTCCTGGTGCAGGCGTTCCTGTCGGTCATGCTGGGCGGCGTCGGCACGTTCGAGGGACCGGTGCTGGGCGCCGCCGCCGTCGGCGGCATGGCGGCGGGCCTGCCCTGGCTGGTCATTCCGGTGCTCGCCGATCCGCTGGTGTTCGTGATTGCGTTGCTGATCGTGAAGTTCCGTCCACAGGGGTTCATTACGCAGGGGAGGCTTTGATCATGACTGACAAACCGTATCGCGCCGATGCACCACGCAATCCCGGCCGCCGTCGGCTCTTGGGCGCAAGCGCGTTGGGCGCTGCGGGCTGGATCGCCGGCGGCGGCGGCTGGCTGCTCCGGCCGGAAAGGGCCTATGCCGCCGATCCGATCAAGATGGGCATCGCCACCGACATCACGGGCGCCATCGCCCCGTCGGGCAACGCCAACTGGCAGGTAGCGCAGTTCACGGTCGAGCAGATCAACAAGGCGGGCGGCATCGGTGGCCGCCAGATCGAGCTCTATCTCGAAGACACCGCCTCCGATCCCAAGATCGCCGTCGGCAACGTGCGCAAGCTCATTCAGGAGCGCAAGGTCAACGTCGTGCTGGGCGGCATCACGTCGGCGATGCGCCAGGCCATCAAGGATCCGATCGTCAATCGCGGGCGCACGCTCTACATCTATCCGCAGCTCTATGAAGGGCAGGAGTGCACCAAGTTCCTGTACTGCACCGGTCCGACGCCGGCGCAACAGTGCGACAAGCTGATCCCCTATCTCATCAAGACGCTGGGCAAGAAGCGCTTCGCCATGCCGTCGGCCAACTACGTCTGGCCACAGCTCCTGAACAAGTACGCCCGCAAGGTCATCGAGGCCAACGGCGGCGAGGTCGTGTTCGAGGAGTACTACCCGCTCGACCAGGCCGAGTATTCGGCGACCATCGGCAAGATCCGCGACGGCAAGGTCGATTGCGTGTTCAACACCGTGATCCCGCCCGGCCTGCAGCCGTTCGTGAAGCAGCTCTACGAATCGGGCTTCCAGAAGAACGGCGGCGTGCTCTCCTGCGTCTACTACGACGAGAACCTGCTGAACTATCATCCGGCGCAGGAGATGGAGGGCCTCTATAGCTGCCTCGACTATTTCCAGTCGATCGACGATCCGTTCAGCAAGCAGCTGCAGGCCGATTACATGAAGAAATTTCCCGACACCAAATACCTGTTCACCGCGGGCTCGGCGGCGACCGGCATGTATCGCGGCATCAAGTTCTACGAGGCCGCTGCCAAGAAGACGAACGGCGATCTTTCGCGTGAGGCGGTGGGAGCGGCCATGGACAACGCCAAGATCGACCAGGGTCCGGGCGGCGGCGCCGAGATGGTGCCGGGCAAGATGCACTGCAAGATGAACATGTACATCGCTCAGTGCAAAGTCGACGCCGGCAAGACCCGCTACGACGTCATCGAGAGCGACAAGATGGTCGATCCCAAGGAATGCTGACCGACGCCGGCCCTGGACTGGGCGCGGCGCCGGCGCGTACGCGTATTGCGCGGCAGGCGGGACGCTCGCAGGCGTTCCGCCGCGTCTTGCCCTTTGTCGAGGCGGCGGCGCTGGTCGTGGCGCTCGCGGTGCCGATCGTCCTGAGCGAGCGCACCGATCTCGTGACGCTTGCGACCAACGTGTTGATCCTGTCGCTGCTCGCCATCAGCTTCGACCTGTGCTGGGGCCTGTCGGGCATCATGAGTTTCGGCCAGGCCTTGTTCTTCGGCGTGGCGGGCTATGCCATCGCCCTGGTCGGCCGCGACCTCGAATTCAGCCAGCTCTGGGGAACGCTGCCGCTTGCCATGCTGGTGGGCCTTCTGTTGGCCGGCCTGTTCGCGGCCTTCCTGTTGCTCGGTCGCAAGCCGCCGACCAGCATCTTTGTGGCACTGGGCACGCTCACCGGCTCATACGCGGCCGAGCGGCTGGTATCGGGCTGGCAGTATGTCGGCGCCGGTAACGGCCTGTCCTCGGTCAAGCTGCTGCAGTTCGGCAGTTACGAGTTCGTCGAAGGCGCCGCCTTCTATTTCCTGGCGCTGGCACTGTTGCTGCTGGTTTATGCGGGCGCGCGCTTTCTCAAGCGGTCGCAACTCGGCCTGGTGCTGGCGGGCATGCGGCAGAACGAGGAGCGGCTGGCCTTCTTCGGTTATCGCGTGCAGCTCTTCAAGGCGCTGGTCTTTTCGCTCGCCGGCATGGTGGCCGGGCTGGGCGGCGCGCTCTACAGCTATCATCAGGGCTTCATCGGGCCGGGCAACATGGGGCCGGGCCTCTCGACCACCGCGGTGCTCTACTGCCTGCTGGGAGGCTCGGGCACCCTGATCGGCCCGGTCATCGGAACGGTCACGGTGGAGGTGCTGTCCTACGTGCTGTCGGACATCGACGCCATCAAGCAGTTCTGGCCGGTCATCCTGGGGCTGGTGCTGCTGACCGTCGTGATGTTCCAGCCCAAGGGGATTCTGGGCATGCTGGTGTCCGACCGCGAACGCATCGGCTCCTACGGCCGGCGCCGGGGCGGCAGGTAACTTGCCATGGCGCTTTTGCAGATCCGTGGCGTCTGCAAGACGTTTCGCACGCTGCGGGCGCTCGACGGCGTCGACATCGACGTCGAGGCCGGCACCTTCCACGGCCTGATCGGCCCCAACGGATCGGGCAAGAGCACGCTTTTGAAGGCGATCGCCGGGGCTCATTTCGCCGATACCGGCACCATCGTGTTCGACGGCCACGACATAACGCGGGTCACGCCCTACGAACGGGCCCGCGCCGGCCTCAGCCTGAAATTCCAGATCACCGCCGTGCTGTCCGAGCTCTCGGTCTACGACAACGTCCTGCTGGCGACGCAATCGAGCGAGAGCCTGACCCGGCTGCTGCTGTCGTCGTCGCGCCGCGCGCTCGACGGCGAGGTGAGCGGCCTGCTCGAGCGCTTCCGCCTGATCGACCGCGCCGACGACCTGGCGGGCGAGCTGAGCCATGGTGAGCAGCAATGGCTGGAGATCGCCATGGCGCTGGCGCTGAAGCCCAAGCTGCTGCTGCTCGACGAGCCCACCGGCGGCATGAGCCCGGAGGAGCGCCATGTCACCGGCAAGCTCCTGGAGCCGATCAAGGCGCACTGCACCCTGATCATCGTCGAGCACGACCTGCATTTCATCCGCGACATCTGCGATCAGTTGACCGTGCTCGACCAGGGCAAGGTGCTGGACCAGGGCGACGTCGAAGCCATCCAGCGCTCGACCAAGGTCCAACAGGTGTTCACGACCCGTGTCTGACGCCGCACTCCTGCAGGTCGACGGGCTGAACGCCGGCTACGGGCGCAGCCAGGCCCTGTTCGGCGTTTCGATCAAGGCGCCTGCACGAGGCGCGATCGCCGTGCTCGGGCGCAACGGCGCCGGCAAATCGACCCTGCTGAAGACCGTGTTCGGCGAATTGCCGACGATGTCGGGCACCATCCGCTTCGACGGCACGGCGGTCGAGGGCGAGCCGGCCGAGCGGCGCGTGCGGCGCGGCGTCGGCTATGTTCCGCAGGAGCATGCCATCTTCGCCAAGCTCACGGTTCGCGAGAACTTGGCTCTGGGCTGCGTGCGCCAACCCGATCGCTCGGGCATGGACTACGTGCTCGATTTCTTTCCCAAGCTGGCGCAGCGTCTCGCCCAGACCGCCGGCACGCTGTCGGGCGGCGAGCGCAAGATGCTGGCGATCGGCCGCGCCGTGCTGGGCCGGCCGAAGCTCCTGATGCTCGACGAGCCGACCGAAGGTGTATGGGTGGGCGTAATCGAGGAGATCGCCGATCGGCTAAAACAGCTCTCGCGCGAGATGGCGGTGATCCTGGTCGAGCAGCATATAGAGCTGGCGCTCGAAGTCGCCCAGCACGCTTATGTGATGGACCGTGGCCACATCGCCCTCGAAGGGCCTGCCGCATCGGTCAGGAGCGATCCGCGGCTCATGCATCATCTGGCGCCGTAAGGCGGCGATTGAAAACAAGAGGAGGAGATAATGGCCGTACAAGTTCCAACCGAAGAGCAACTGCGCCAGGTGGCGGCCGATGTCGGCCTGGCGCTGACGGACGCCGACGTAAAATCGTTCATCGACCTCATGCGGCCCTCCGTGGCTGCCTACAACGTGGTCGATGCCAT
>JABCYT010000093.1 GCA_013290035.1 Alphaproteobacteria bacterium | reverse complement strand
GAAGGCTTCGCGCAGGCCCGCACGGCGCAGGGCGTGAACCTGTTCGACAAGGTGGCCGAGCATGTCAAGGCGGCCGACGACGCAGGCCGCCGGGTCGTGATCGCGGGCTACACCGAAGGCTCGGCCGCCCGCCTGCAGCATCTGCTGCAGGAACATGGCGCCACGACGCCGGTCCCGGTGCCCGACCATGCGACCACGCTCGGCCTGCCGCCGGGCGCAGTCGGCGTCGCGGTCTGGTCGCTCGAGCATGGCTTCGTGCTGGACGGCCTCGAAGTCATCGGCGAGGAGGACATCTTAGGCGATCGCCTGTCACGCCCGGCGAAGAAACGCCGGCCCTCGGAGCGCTTCATCGCCGAGGCCGCGTCGCTCAGCGACGGCGACCTGATCGTGCATCGCGAGCATGGCGTGGGCCGTTATGAGGGCCTGGTGACCCTGGAAATCCAGAACGCGCGCCACGACTGCCTTCGGCTCACCTACGAAGGCGGCGACAAGCTGTTCGTGCCGGTCGAGAACATCGACGTGCTCAGTCGCTACGGCGCGGGCGACGAGGCGGCCCAGCTCGACCGCCTGGGCGGCGTCGCCTGGCAGTCGCGCAAGGCCAGGTTGAAGCAGCGCATCGCCGACATGGCCGACCGGTTGATCAAGATCGCCGCCGAACGCGCCATCCGCCGCGGCGAGACGATGAGCCCGCCCGACGGCCTCTACGAGGAATTCTGCGCCCGCTTCCCCTACGCCGAGACCGACGACCAGCTGCAGGCCATCTCGGACGTCCTGGAGGACATGTCGTCCGGCAAGCCGATGGACCGCCTGATCTGCGGCGATGTCGGCTTCGGCAAGACCGAGGTGGCATTGCGCGCGGCCTTCGTCGCCGCCCTCTCGGGCAAGCAAGTAGCCGTGATCGGTCCCACGACGCTGCTGGCGCGCCAGCACCACCGCACCTTCATCGAGCGCTTCCAGGGCCTGGCGGTGCGCATCGGCCGTCTGTCGCGGCTGGTCGGCGCCAAGGAAGCCAAGGCCACCAGGCAGGCGATGAAGGAGGGCACGCTCGACATCGTGATCGGCACCCATGCGCTGTTGGCCAAGAGCGTCGAGTTCAAGGATCTCGGCCTGTTGATCGTCGACGAGGAGCAGCATTTCGGCGTCGCCCACAAGGAGCGGCTGAAGGAGCTGCGCGCCGACGTCCATGTGCTGACGCTCACCGCCACGCCGATCCCGCGCACCCTGCAACTCGCTTTGACCGGCGTCCGCGACATGAGCCTGATCGCCACGCCGCCGGTCGATCGGCTGGCCGTGCGCACCTTCGTGACGCCGTTCGACGGCGTCACCATCCGCGAGGCGCTGCTGCGTGAACAATATCGCGGCGGCCAGACCTTCTATGTCTGCCCGCGCATCGAGGATCTTGCCGCCGTCGCAGCCGAGCTGCGCGAGCTGGTGCCGGAGATCCGCATGGCCATGGCGCATGGCAAGCTGGCGCCGACGGCGATCGAGAACACCATGCAGGATTTCGTCGATGGCAAGTTCGACGTGCTGCTGTCGACCAACATCGTGGAAAGCGGACTCGACATCAGCAACGCCAACACCATGGTGATCCATCGCGCCGACATGTTCGGCCTGGCCCAGCTCTACCAGCTCCGCGGCCGCATCGGCCGCGGCAAGACGCGGGCCTATGCCTATCTCACGGTGCCGCCGGGACGGGCGCTGAACGAGGCGGCGTCCAAGCGGCTGGAAGTAATGCAGACGCTCGATACGCTGGGTGCGGGTTTCCAGCTCGCCAGCCACGACCTCGACATCCGCGGCGCCGGCAACCTTTTGGGCGAGGAGCAGTCCGGCCATATCCGCGAGGTCGGCATCGAGCTCTACCAGCAGCTGCTCGAGGAGGCGGTCGCGGCGGCCCGCGGCCGGGCGCACGAGGCCGAGCAGGCCGACTGGTCGCCGCAGCTCAATCTCGGCATCCCCGTGCTGATCCCGGAGGAATATGTCGCCGACCTCTCGGTGCGCATGGGCCTCTATCGCCGCATCGGTGCGTTGGCCAACCAGGGCGAGATCGATTCCTTCGCCGCCGAGATGGTCGACCGCTTCGGCAAGATGCCGGCCGAGGCGGAGTTCCTGCTGAACACGGTGGCGCTGAAACTGCTGTGCCGTGCCGCCGGCGTGGACCGCATCGACGCCGGCGAAAAGGCTGTCGTGGTGTCGCTGCACGACAACAAGTTCGCCCGGCCGGAAAGGCTGATCGACTGGCTGCAGAAGAACGCGCCGCTGGTCCGCCTCAGGCCCGACCACCGCGTGATCGTGCAGCGCGTTTGGCCCGACGAGCGCCAGCGGCTTTCCGGCGTGACCTCGATCGTTTCCTCGCTGGCGAAGCTCGCGGCTTGAGCAGGGGCAGGGCAGCGCGCTGGGCGCAGCGCAGCAGCCAGTCGCTGAGCCGCGTGTCGCCAGAGGCGCGAGCGAGGGTGACGGCGCCGACGGCCAGAATGGTCGCAACCGTGGCGTCGGCATCGAGCTTGCGCTTCTTGGCACGGGCCAGCTCGGCGATCGTCGCGTAGAGGACGTTGGCATAGGCCAGCCGGGCCGCCAGCGGGGCCCGGGCGACATCGCCGGGCAGGGCGGCCAGGGTGCAGTCCTGAACGGTGGCTGAGAGCCCGGCCTTGTCGAGATAGGCTTTCAGTACCACTGCCGGTTCATCGCCGCGCAGCCGGCCCAGCAACCCGTGGCCGCCACGAACGGCTTCCGCGAACAGATCATCCTTCGAGGTGAAATGCGCATAGAAGGCGCCGCGCGTCAGGCCGGCCGCTAGCATGATGTCGTCGATGTTGGTCCCGGCATGTCCGCGCAGCCGGAACAACCGAGCGGCATGGTCGAGGATTTCGGCCCGAGTGCGGGCCTTGCGGGCGCGGTTTTGGGGCATGGTATGTCAACTAACATATCATATGATGGAGAACATATCACGAGGCGTAATCTTGCCGGACCGCGGGCCTCCGGGCCCGCATCATGGATCATGAGCGGGCCTGGAGGCCCGCGGTCCGGCAAAAGAGGACTAAGCCGTCGACTGCGCCGCGCTGGTGGCGGCGTCGCGTTCGGCGAGGTTGAAGACCTCGACGAAGGCAGAGGGCGGCTGGGCGCCGGACACGGCGTACTTGCGGTTGACGATGAAGCAGGGCACGCCGTTGATGCCGAGGCGCCGGGCGTAGACGTCGGAGGCCACGACCTCCTGGCGGCCCTCGTCGCTCATCAGGTAGCGGCGGGCGCGCAGCTCGTCGATCCCGGCGCGGCGGGCGCACTCGACCAGGATCTCGAGGTCGCCGATGTCGAGACCCTGCTCGAAATAGGCCTTGAACAATTCGGCCACGACCTCGTCCTGGAGGTCGTTCTTGGCGCTCCAATGGACCAGCCGGTGCGACAGCACGGTGTTGGGCGTGCGCCTGATCCGCGCGAACTGGAACTCGATGCCGGCCTCGCGGCCGCTTTCGGCGATCGCCTGGTAGATCTGGCGCGGCCGATCGCCGCCGCCGAACTTGGCGCGCACATAGTCGTCGCGCGTCATACCCTCGGCCGGCATGTCGGGATTGAGCTGAAAGGGCCGCCAGGCCACGGCTATGTCGGTGCGGCCGCTCTGCGCCAGGGCGCGCTCGAAGCGCCGCTTGCCGATGTAGCACCAGGGACAGATCGTGTCGGAAACGATGTCGACGTAAATCATGCGTCGAGCCTACGCCTTTCGCGCCGGTGCAGGAAGAGACCGGCCGCGGCGGCGATCGCCAGCGCCACCGAGGTCAGCCATGCAGCGGCCGGCCAGCCGCCCGCGACCACCAGGGTGGCGGTGATCGGCGGTCCCAGCAAGGCGCCGATATTGGAGCCCTGCATCAGCAGTCCGGTCGATGCGCCGACCAGCTCGGGCCGCGGCGCGTGGACGGGAAGCGCCGTGAACAGGGCGGCCGGCACGACGCCGATGACGGCCGAGTAGACGCCCGCCAGCACCAGCCGCAGCGGGTCGGGCACGCCGTCGACGAAGATCCCGGCGGCGCAGAGCGCCATCGAGACCGCCGCGCCCACGATCAGGACGACCCGGGGCACGCCGTGCCGCATCAGCCAGCCGGCCGCGAGGTTGCCGCCGACATTCACGATGGTGACCACGGCCGTGACGATGGCGGCCGTCGAGGTCGAGAAGCCCAGATGGTCGACCTGCAGGGTCGGCAGGAAGCCGATGACGGTGTACCAGCAGCAGGAGTAGGCGCCGAAGCAGAGCGCAATGGCGAGCGGACCGCCGGCGCTCGCCACATCGGCCATTTCATGCAGCACCGGCCTTCGCTTGATGGGCAGGGGATCGAGCTCGTGACGCGGCAGGGCGCGCAGCAGCAGGGCCCCCAGCATGAGGGCGGAGGCAGCCGCGGCGACCAGCCAGGCGATGCGCCATGACGTGCCGGGCAGGACCACCGCTGCGATCAGCATCATCGAGCCGGCGCCCGCCGGCATGTAGACGGTCCACAGTGTCATCGCCAGGCGCTGGTCGGCCGGCCGGGCGACGCGCAGCAGCAGGGTCGGGATGGCGACCACGACGGCAATGAAGCCCAGCCCTTCGAAGAACCGGTCGACCAGCAGGGCGTCGACGCTGCCGGCGAAAGCGCCGAGCCCGCTCGCCGCGACCGAGAGCGCCGTGCCGAGCAGCACCAGCCGGCGATGGCCGAAACGATCAGCGCTGAGCGCGATCGCCATGCCGCCCAGCGCCGTGATCAGGTTGACGATCGACAAGAGCCAGCCGGCCTGGCCCAGGCTGGCGCCCAGCTCCGCGCGGATCGACGGGATCGACGGCGGTACCTTGCCGACATGGAAAGCGGCCACGATGCCGGCCGCGACCAGCAGGCCGACCAGCCCCCAGGGCGTGCGCGATACTCGGTTCAGTACTGCACCCGTGTTTCCTCCGCGGAAGCCGCTCGCTAATAAGGCGGGGCATCAAACAGGGGAGCGTCCGCGATGTCCAAGCGATTCGACCTATCGGGCAAGGTGGCGCTGGTCACCGGCGCCTCGTCGGGTCTTGGCGTTCACTTCGCCCGCACGCTCGCCTCGGCGGGTGCATCGGTCGCGATTGCCGCCCGTCGCGTCGATCGCCTCGCGTCTCTGCACTCGGAACTGCAGAAGGCAGGCGGCAAGGCCTGCGCCGTCGAGCTCGATGTCCAATCGGGCAAGTCGGTGAATGCGGCGTTCGACGCCGCCGAAAAGGCGCTGGGCGCAATCGACATCGTGGTGAACAACGCCGGCATTTCCATCGTGAAGCCCGCGCTCGAGATGCCGGAGGAGGACTGGGACGCCGTCGTCGACACCAATCTGCGCGGCGCCTGGCTGGTGGCCCAGACGGCGGGCAAGCGCTGGGTAGCGGCCAAGCGGCCGGGCGCCATCGTCAACATCGCCTCGATCCTGGGGCTGCGCACGATCGGCCAGGTCGCGCCCTACAACGCGTCGAAGGCGGGCCTCATCCACCTGACCCAGGCGCTCGCCATGGAATGGGCGCGCTACAACATACGGGTCAATGCGATCTGCCCCGGCTACATCGAGACGGAGATGAACAGCGACTTCTGGAAGACGCCGGGCGGACAGCGCCTGATCGAGCGCATCCCCCAGCGCCGCATCGGCCAGCCCGAGCATCTCGACGGCGCGCTGCTGCTGCTGGCGTCGGACGCCGGTACCTTCATGACCGGAAGCGTGCTCACAGTGGACGGTGGCCACACGGTGAGCTCGCTGTAGCTACCACCCGTTGATGCGGTCATACACGTCGACGACCGACTTGCCGCCGTCGAGTTCGCTGTCGACCACGTAGTAGCGATCGTACGCCGCCGCGGTGATGCAGGCGTGGTTGGGCAGGATGCGCACCCGCGAGCCGACCGGCAGGTTGCCGAAGGGGATCGGCTCATTGGCGCCGACGAAGCCATGCTCCTGCGAGCAGGCGATCACCGCCATGTCCTGGGCCGGCGCATCGACGATGGTGCCGTAGCCGACCTGCGGCTTGAATTCCTGGGCGCTGATGTCCTTGGAGAGCGCCAGAGCGCCAGCGTCTACAAGCACCTGGTTGCGGTGCGGATAGTGGCCGATTACCGAGGCCAGCACCGAGAGCGCGAGGTCGCCCGCGCTGCACGAGCCGATGAACGCCTGGTCGAGATCGTTGAAGACATAGACGCCGGGCCGCATCTCGGTGATGCCGGTGAAGTCGCGCGAGTGCATCGCGGTCGGCGTCGAGCCGGCGGAGACGATGGGGCAGGGAATGCCGTTGGCCCTGAGCTTCTCCGCCGCGCCCACGATCGCCTGGCGCTCCTGCTCAGCGACGGCCGCGATGCCGTCCGGTGTGTTGTGGTGATAGGAGTGGCCGGCATGGGTCATGACACCGGCCAGCTCGACACCAGGCGCCTTGTGCAGCACGCGGGCAATGTCGAGCAGGCCCGGCAATTCGGGGTAGGGCAGCCCCGCCCGTCCGCCACCGCTGTCGATCTCGATCAACACCGAGAAGGTCTCGCCTCCGGCGCTTTGGCCGCTCTGCGGCCAAAAGCGCCCAGTTGCCGCGGCGGCGACCGCCTGCGCAACAGCGAGATTGTCCGTCACCATCCGTAGGTTGATGCCTTGGCGGCGCAATTCGGCGATGGCTGGCAGCTTGGAGGGCACGACACCCACGCCATAAAGGATGTCGGTGAACCCGCCCTCGGCGAAATAGCGGGCCTCGGCCAGGGTCGACACGGTGATGCGGCCGTCATGGCCCTCGACCGCCCGGCGGCCGATCTCGATCGACTTCGCCGTCTTGAGGTGCGGGCGCAGCATGACGCCGGCATCGCGCAGCCGATCGCTCATGCGCTTGAGGTTGCGGTTGAGGATCGCGCGGTCGAGAATGAGGGCGGGCGTCGGCAGGTCGTCGATTGTCTGGGCGGACATGGTGCGATTCTAGCATGCCGATCGAAAACGAACGCAAATTTGTCCTGGAGGACGACGGCACGCTAGAGTCGCAGCTCGCGCAAGCGCCGGGCGTGACCAGGAGCCTCTTGCGGCAGGCCTATCTCGACGTGTCCGGCCTGCGCATCCGCGCCATCGAGAGCGCCGGCGCGAAGCGTCACGTCTTCACCTACAAGCGCGAGGTCGACGGCCAAGTGGTCGAAATCGAGACCGACATCAGCGCCCTGGATTTCGACCGCCTATGGTCGCAACGGCGCGAGATGCTGCAAAAGGCCCGCTATTCCTGGAACGACGGTCCGTTTCATTGGGACGTCGATTTCTTCAAGACCGATCAGGGCCGCACCTACTTCGCCCAGGCCGAAGTCGAGATGCCGGCCGACGACAAGGCGCCGCCGCCGCTTCCACCGCGGCTCGCCGGCCATCTGCTGGCCACGGCGCCCGCCGGCGATCCGCGCTTCTCCTCCAAGCGGCTCGCCGATCCGGCGCATGCCGAGGGGCTGCTGGCCGACATCCGCAAGAAGGAAAAAATAGAGTGAAGATCGCGCGCATCGACAGCCATTCGATCAAGGTGCCGTACACCTTCGGCGGCAGTCACCAGGGCGAGGGCCTACGCACCTGGACGACAAACAACATCCTGCTGGTGCGGGTCGAGACGGACACGGGCATCGTCGGCTGGGGGGAAGCGTTCTGCTATGCCTGCACCGATGCCGTGCGCGCGGCCTTGCACAACATGGTCGCCCCCCTTGCGATCGGCCGGGATGCGCGCGACATCACGAAGCTCAGTTACGACCTGCAGCAGAAGCTGCACCTGTTCGGCCGCTACGGCATTACGATCTTCGCCTTGTCGGGCCTCGACATCGCGCTATGGGACATCGCCGGCAAGGCGGCCAACCTGCCGCTGCACCGCCTGCTGGGCGGCGCCGGCCGCGACAGCCTGCCGGCCTATGCCAGCCTGCTGAAATACCGCGATCCCGAGAAGGTGGCGGCGCGGGCCAAGCAGGCGCTCGACCAGGGCTATCGTCACATCAAGCTGCACGAGACCGCGGAAGCCGAGGTGCGCGCGGCTCGGCTCGCGGTGGGCGACGGCGTGGCGATCATGGTCGATACCAACTGCCCGTGGACGCCCGAGCAGGCGCGTCACATGACCCTGAAGCTCCGGTCGTACGATCTGCATTGGCTCGAGGAGCCGATCTTCCCGCCTGAGGATTTTGCCGCCATCGCCCGGCTGCGCGCCGGCACGGGCGTGCCAATGGCGGCGGGCGAGAACAACTGCACGTCCTTCCAGTTCCGCGACATGTTCGCCGCCGGTGCTGTCGACTACGCTCAGCCCAGTGTCACCAAGCTGGGCGGCGTGACGGAATTCCTGAAGGTCGCGACATTGGCCGATGCCGCCGGCGTGACCTTGATGCCGCACTCGCCCTATTTCGGCCCGGGCTTTTTGGCCACCCTGCAGCTGATGGCGGCGCGCGGCGCGCCCGACGGCATGATCGAGCGCTATCACATGGATCTCGAGGCAAGCCTCTACGGCGAGCTGGTGACGCCAGTGAAGGGAGGATTCGCGGTGCCGACGGGACCTGGCCTGGGATGCGATCCCGATCCGGATGTCATCAAGACCTATTCGTCATCCTGAGCGCAGCGAAGGATCTCATGCTCGCGGCAAACGGCGATGAGATCCTTCGCTACGCTCAGGATGACTGAGGGCGAGGCCTGTTTCGCAGCACCTGGACGATCGACCATGGATCGGGAAGCTCGCCAACCGGGCAGTCGATCAGCATCGGGCCACCTCTCGCAATGCCGCGCGAGATCGCGGCGCCGAGTTCCTCGGGTGATTTCACCCTCTCCGATGCGATGCCGAAACTCTCGCCCAGCTTGACGAAATCCGGATTGCGCAGGTCGCTGGCGATGGTGCGGTTGTTGAAGGCCTGCTGCTGGATGCGCTTGACGTTGCCATAGGCGCCGTCGCTGAACACGACGGCGACGACGCCGATGCCGTGCTGCGCGGCCGTCGCCATCTCCATGGCGGTGAACAGGAAGCCGCCGTCGCCGCTGATCGACACGACCGGCGTGTCGGGCCTGGCGACTTTTACGCCGAGCGAGGTGGCGTAGCCCCAGCCCAGCGTGCCCTGGTAGCCGGGCGAGAGGAAGGTGCGCGGCTTGTAGGTCGGATAGGCGAGGCGGGCGACGTAGCCCATCTGCGTCAGCTCATCGACCAGGATGCCGTCCTCGGGCAGCGCCTTGCGAATGACTTCAAGATAG
>JABCYT010000092.1 GCA_013290035.1 Alphaproteobacteria bacterium | reverse complement strand
CGCCGCCCATCAGGTAGACCAGGTCGGTCGTGCCGTCGTTGCGCAGATGATGGGCGATGCCGTCACAGGGAAAGCCGAGATAATCGCCCGGACCCACCGTTACCTCGGCATCGCCGATGGTGGCGCGGCCGGTGCCTTCGAGGATGAAGACGAATTCCTCCTGCAGCTCGTGCCAATGCGGCACGAAGCTTTCCGCGCCGGGCGCCAGCCGCGCCAGATGGAGCTGGTTGCGCTTCATGCCCGCCCGGTCGCCAAGCGAATGAAAGCGCACATCCGACTTGGGATTGAGCGGATGCCGGAGGTGGGTCGCTTCTTCGGGCCTGAGCGCTTTGGTGCGCACGAGGTGCCTGGGTTCGTCTGCCATCGCGCCCTCCTCAGGCGGCTTTGCCCAAATCCTCGCCGGCCAGCGCGCGCTCGATCAGGCGCACGACATTGTCGCGGCCGTAGAGCTTGATGAAGGCGCCCATGCGCGGGCCCTGCTCGCTGCCCAACAGCACCTCATAGAGGGTCTTGAACCACTGGCGCAGCTCGGCCTGGGCGAAGTGACGCTTGCCCACCTCGTAGACCTCGTTCTGGATGAACTCCGCGCTCTCCGCCTCGGGCAGCTTGCGCAAGGTGTCGGCGAGATCCTTCAGCGCGTCGCGCTCCTTGGCCGTCGGCAGCCGGAACTTCTTGGAGGCCTTCACGAAATCCTGGTAGTAGGCCACCGCGCCCGACAGCAGGCGGTCGAGATAGGGCGCGGTCTCCGGCGTGGCGCCCGGCACGTAGCGGCGCAGGTACTGCCACAGCACGTCCTTGTTCTCGGTATGCGCCACACTCGCGAGGTTGAGCAGCATGCCGAAATTGACTCCAGCCGAAGAGTTGGCCGGCACCGCACCGTCATGGATGTGCCAGGCCGCGTTCTCCAGCGCCTTGGCCGGCTCCTCGGCCGGCAGCTTCTCGATCGCCGCGAGATAATCGTCGACGGCGCGCGGGATGACGTCGAAATAGAGCCGCTTGGCCCGCCGCGGCTGCTGCTGCATGTAGAGCGACAGCGATTCGGGCGGCGCATAGCGCAGCCACTCCTCGACCGAGAGCCCGTTGCCCTTGGACTTGGAGATCTTGCGACCCTCCTCGTCGAGGAAGAGCTCGTAGTTAAAACCCTCCGGCGGCTGGCCGCCCAGGATGCGCACGATCTTGGCGCTCAATTCGGCCGACGGGATGAGATCCTTGCCGTACATCTCGTAATCGACGTCGAGCGCGAACCAGCGGCCGGCCCAGTCGGCCTTCCACTGCAGCTTGACGTTGCCGCCGGTGACCGGCGTCTCGACCAGGGTGCCGTCCTCGTCGCGATAGACGATGGTGCCGGCCGCCGCATCGGTCTTGACCACCGGCACCTGCAGCACTCGGCCTGTCTTGGGCGAGATCGGCAGGAAGACCGAATAGGTCTGCTGGCGCTCCTCGCCCAGGGTCGGCAGCATGACCGCCTGCACCTCGTCGTATTGCTGCAGCATGGCCAACAGCATCTTGTCGAAGCGGCCAGACTTGTACCAATCGGTCGCCGACTGGAATTCGTACTCGAAGCCGAACGAGTCGAGGAAGGCGCGCAGCCGGGCGTTGTTGGCCGCCCCGAAGCTCGAATACTCGTTGCTGAACGGATCGGGCACCGAGGTGAGTGGCTTGCCGAGATGGGCCGCCAGCATCTCCTTGTTGGGCACGTTGTCGGGCACCTTGCGCAGCCCGTCCATGTCGTCGGAGAAGCAGAACAGCCGCGTCGGCACGTCGCTCAGGCGGCGGAAGGCCTGGCGCACCATGGTGGTGCGCACGACCTCGCCGAACGTGCCGATATGGGGCAGGCCGGACGGACCATAGCCGGTTTCGAACAACACGTAGCCTTTGGCCGGCGCCTTGCCGCCCGTGCGGGCCAACAGCTTGCGGGCTTCTTCGAATGGCCACGCGCGCGCGGCCTGGGCGAGGGAACGATCGATCTGCGACATGAATCGCAGAACCTATGAGCGAGCGCCATTTGCGTCAATCCGGCCGCGGTCGAAACCGGCGCGCGACACTGAACAAAACGGCTCTCAACCGGGCCGCGGACCGCCAGCCCGCTCGGTGGATTATGCTGAATCAGCTGATCTTGTCACAACTTCCCTTAGCCAAAATCTGCCCCCGCGGGTTGATCGCGCGAGAAGCTGCCTTAGATAAACGGCGGCGGAACAGACCGATGAGCCGCTTAGATGTGACCACTCGGAGTGGGAGGCCCCGCAGGATGCGCGGCCGCAGACAGAAACCCAAACGAGAGGAGTTGTGCGATGAAGATGAATTCCGCACAGATCAAGCAGACTCTGCATCAATTCGATGCTCAAGCCATTCCAGCGGAGCATCCGGCGATGCCGCAACTCGAACGGCTATTCGGTGGTCACACCTTCTTCCTCGACAGCGAGGGCCTCAACATCGTGGAACCCGTCGAGGCGGAGCAGAACGACCGCCAGCGGGGCGTCGTGGTGAATCTCGCCAATTGGACCGATGAGACCAAGGCGAGCCTTGAGCCCCACGAGCCCGAATCGACGGAATTGGTGATCGATCTCGAAACCGACACGCGTCATTGAAGAGAGGCTTGCCCCGCGAGCGGGTCATGGCTCCGGGCTTGCCAAGTAGAATGGCGTTCTTTCCGGGCCGGTCGCGTGTCGAATGCAATCGGTCGACGGGGAAATCACGTCCTTACACCCAAAGAAGGAGTTTCGACATGCAATCGACCCGATTTGGCACATGGTGCGCCATGACTCTCGCCGCGGCTGGCCTCTTGGTCATGCCTGCGGCACATGCGCAGCAACAATCTCCCTCTGGGCCATCGGTGACAACGCCCAGCCCGACGACAACACCGACAATTATTCCCGACAAAAAGCTCGACGCGGCCGCTGCCGCCGTCAAAAAAGTGTCCGTGATCAAGAACAAGTACGACCAGCAATTGGCCGAGGCGCCGGTCGCCGAAAAGGGACGTCTCCGGGACGAGGCCGGCAATGCCATGGCAAAGGCGGTCACTGACCAAGGCCTGTCGATCGAGGAATACACGACAATTCTGACCGCGGCGCAGAAGGATCCCGTCGTGCGCGACAAGCTCCTTCAGCGGATGAAATAGGACAGTTGGCCCGGCACGGCAGACCGAGTAGCGCGTCAGGTCCTACTTGGTCTGCCGAGCTGGGACTGGTCGCGTGAGCGGCGAGGCGACGGATTGGCGTTCTTTGTCCGAAAGCGAACGGTAACCATATTCGTTCCGCGGCGTTTTCAGGGCATGCCTCCCCTCCGCGTCGACTCTCATGTTCAGAACGAGTTGGCACTCCTGCGCAGCCTTGGTGGACTTCGGCGCCTGGCTTCCCTGAAAATGTTGAGCACGCGGAACCTGAGGCAAGGAGCCTCCTCGATCACAATAGCCGTGACGGGCATCGAGGCAGGCAATGTCGCGCCGAGCGCTACGGCGCGCGACCAGTCACGACCAAGAGGCGGGCGCGGTCAGGCAACTCCCGACCTGGGACACCTGCGTTCCGCTTGACACCTAGCGCTTGCCGCCGAGCAACGCCAGCGCCTCGCCGGCGGCGCGCAGGCCGGAGGCGTAGGCGCCGCCCACGCGCGTGGCCCACACCGGATCGGTCGCCTCGCCGGCGAAGAACACGCGGTCGTGGTGCGGCTGCGCCAGGACCAGACGGGCTTCGACGCGGCCCGGGATGGCCATCGACCACGAGCCGCGGGCAAACGGGTCCCTGCCCCAGCGCGTGGCGAAGGAATGCGCGACTGCGCCGCGCAGCTCGTCGCCGTAGATCTCCGCCATTGCCGAGAGCGCGAAGGAGACGGCGGCGCTGCCACCCTGTTCCTCGAGCTCGCGGGCCTGCGCGCCGCCCACGAACACGACCGCGGCGTCGCGGTTATGCGGCCGCACGATGGCGTCGAAGGCCTGGCCCTTGCGCGTCAGCCCCGACACGCCGCGGCCACCCGGCGCGTCGATCGCCTTGCCCGCGAACGAGAGCGCGATCTTGTTGTAGAGCGCCATCGGCAGCTGGGCGATCGCTTCGCGCTTGGCGGCCTTGAGTGGCGGGGCGAAGCTGAACGGCCCGGCCGCCAGCACGCCGGTCGGCACGGTAACGATGACGGCCCGGGCACCGAGCTCGCCGTTGGTCGTCACGACCTGCACCAGCGTTCCCGTCGAATCGATCCGGACGACGCGCGTGGCGAGCTTCACCGGCACCTTGGCGCCCCAGCGCGCGATCACGGCGCCCAGCCCCTCGGCCACGGCATATTGCGGTTCGGTGTCGGGCTGGCGCGTGAAGTCGCGCGCCGACAGCTCGCTGTTCTCGACGCCCGCCTCGAGCGGCCCGACCAGGGCGTAGGCCAGGCGTTCCAGCGGGTCCTGCGGCGCGAGCAGGCGGCCGACGATCACGTCGGGCTCCTTGCCCGGCGTCACGCCGAGCCCTGCCAGGGGCGGCGGCTTCTTGAGCGCCGCGGCGATCTTGCGCGAAGCGTCGACGGCGATCTTCTCGAAGCGCGCGTATTCGTTCTGCGGCAGCTCCTTGCCGGAGATATAGAGGGTCTGTTCCTGGCGGTCGGGGATCGGTCTGGCGTTGGCCTCGCGCAGAATCGCCATGGCCGGGTTGGTCTTGCCGGCCTCGATCCATTGCGCGCCCTGATCGAAGGGAAAGCCGAAGGTGGTGCTATCGGTGACGGCGCGGCCGCCGATCCGCTCGCGCGCCTCGACCACCAGCACGCTCTTGTGCGCCGCCATCAGGCTGCGCGCCGCGGCAAGGCCCGCGACGCCGGCGCCGACGATGACGACATCGAGATCGGCGGCGCGGGCCGGCCGACCGACGCCGAGCGCCAACGCCGACAGGGTGGCCGACCTCAGCAGGCGGCGGCGCTTCATTCCTTCCAGGTGAAGGGAAAGAGCTGCTGGCGCACGAAGCCCGGCGGCATGTAGTCGCCCAGCACGCCATACTTGCCGGGAAAACGCCGATCGGACTTCACGGCGGTGCCGAACAGATAATCGATGAAGGCGAAGTGCGCCGCGTAGTTGCGGTCGATCGCCTCGCGTTCGGAGCTGTGATGCCAGTGATGGAAGTCGGGCGTCACGACCAGCCATTTGAGCGGGGCGCGGGCGAAGGCCTCCGGCAGGCGGACATTGGCGTGGTTGAACACCGCCTGGAAACCCACGATGACGATATAGACGTTCATCGAGGCCTCGCTGAAGCCCAGCACATAGAGCACGCCCAGGATCGACACCCGGGTGGCCAAGAGCTCGAAGATGTGCAGCCGCGAGCCCGCCATCCAGTCCATGTATTCGGCGCTGTGGTGGACGGCGTGGAAGCGCCACAGGAACGGGATCTCGTGATAGGCGCGATGCGTCCAGTACTGCACCAGGTCGGCGACCAGGAGCACCAGGAAGAGCTCGGCGAAGAATGGCAGGCCGCCGATCCATTTCTGCAGCGGTGGCCAGACCAGCCATCCGAACAGGCGATGGATGGCAAAATTCACGATCACCAGCGCCAGCCCGACCATCAGATGGTTGACGAGAAAATGCGTGAAGTCGGTCTGCCAGCCCGGCCGGAACACCGGCTGTTCGCGGTGCAGCGGGAACATCTTCTCGATCAGGATGAAGACCATGCTCGAGCCCAGCAGGTCGAGGATGAACCAGTCGAGGCCGATGTAGGGTGTGTTGTCGGGGAAGTCGTCGATCGGCACGCGATGGCCGCCCATCGCGACGGCGAGCAGGATCAGCGCCAGCGCCGTGCCGTTCAGCCAGCGATTGCGCAGGCGGATCAGGTTGGCGAGCGCCATGCCGCCGCCGATCACCATGCCGATCAGCAGGATCTCGCGCAGCACGTTGACGTCGTATTTCTTCCGCAGGTCCGGTGTCGTCAGGTACTGCGGAAAATGGAATGCCAGCACCGACAGCACGGCGAGCCCGCCCAGGGTGAGGGCGATGACGCCGGTTATCTTGCCTTTGCCCAGTTCCAGGGCGCCGGACTGGTGAAAGACGGCGGTGGGCTTCCTGATGAGGGGCGGCGGCTTCATCCCCTCGCATGTTAGATGCAACGGACGATCACTGCATCGGGCAATTGGCCTATGCTATCCACCTTTCGTGTCTTCTCCCCTTCCCTGGCCTGCCCTGATCGCGACGACGCGCGGGGCGCTGTGGCGCGCGGGCGACGGGACGATCGAGCGGCTATCGGCGGCCGACGCGGCGATGCGGGCGGCGGGCAGCATGCCGCTGGTCTGCCACGCACCGGCGGTGGCGGCGCGGCTCGGACTGGACGATCTGCCGGCGCGCGACCTTCTGGAACTCTTCGCCTTCGTGCGGCCGGCGCGCTTCTGCCTGCCGACGCCGCGCGGCCTGTGCGAGGCGCTCGATCTCGGCGTGCCCGCAACGCCGGAAGAAGAAGTCGCCGCCCTGCCCGAGATCGCGCGCACGCTGCTCGACGAGCTGGAGGACATGGCGGCACTCGCCTCGCCTGAATTCAAGGACACCGCCTGCGCCATGGCGCGCGGCCAATGGCCCTGGGGCGATGCGGTGCTGGCCGCGCTGGGCATCGATCAGGCGACCCGAAAGCCGCGCGGCTCTTTGCGCCAAGGGGCCGGCCTCGACGTCTGGAAGAGCCTGCCGCAATGGGAGGAGCCGCCGCCCGCGCCGCCGCCGGGCAGCCAGCCGGTCGAGCCGCGCGAGGCGCGCCTACGCCTCGCCCAGCTGATCGCCGCCGGTCCCAACATGGCCGAGGCGCGGCCGACCCAGAGCGACTATGCCTCGGCCGCCAGCCAGGCCTTCGCGCCGCGCGAGCAGGAGGACAAGCCCAACGTCGTGCTGGTCGAGGCCGGCACCGGCGTCGGCAAGACGCTGGGCTATGTCGCCCCCGCCTCGCTGTGGGCCGAGAAGAACGGCGCGCCGGTCTGGATCGCCACCTACACCCGCAATCTGCAACGCCAGATCGACAACGAGCTCGACCGCCTGCACCGCGATTCGGCGGAGAAGCGCCGGCGGGTGGTGATCCGCAAGGGCCGCGAGAACTATCTCTGCCTGCTGAACTTCCAGGAAGCCGTGCTGCGCACCGGCCTCGCCCCCGAGAATGCCGTCGGCCTGGGCCTGCTGGCGCGTTGGGCGCTGGCCAGCCGCGACGGCGACATGATCGGCGGCGACCTGCCGGCCTGGCTGCTCGATCTTCTGGGCCGCAGCCGCATCACCCGGCTCGCCGACCGGCGCGGCGAGTGCATCTATTCGGCCTGCGAGCATTACCGGAAATGCTTCGTCGAGCGCACGATCCGGCGCGCGCGCCAGGCCGACATCGTGATCGCCAACCACGCGCTGGTGATGATCCAGGCAGCGATGGGCGGCCTCGACGACGGAACGCGCCCGCTGCGCTACGTGTTCGACGAGGGCCATCACCTGTTTGACGCCGCCGATGGCGCCTTCGGCGCGCATTTGAGCGGCGTCGAGGCCTCCGATCTGCGACGCTGGATCCTGGGCGCCGAGGGACGCCGCGGCAGCCGCGCGCGCGGCCTCGAACGCCGCCTGAGCGATCTTCTGGGCGAAGACGCCGAGGCGCAGGCGGCGCTTCGCCGGCTGCTCCAGCTCGCGCAGTTGCTGCCCTCGCCCAACTGGCAGACGCGGCTGGCCGACGGCACGGTTCTGGGGCCGGCCGAGGAATTTCTGGCGCTGGTGCGCCAGCAGGTGCGTGCCCGAGCCTCGGGCGATGACCAGGGCTTCGGCCAGGAATGCGACGTGCGGCCGCTCAATCCCGGCCTGCTCGAGGCCGCCGATCGGCTGAGCGAGGCGCTCGATCAGATGCTCGCACCCGTGCGCAAGCTGCGCGCTGCCCTGCGAGCAAAGCTCGAAGGCGAAGCCGACAAGCTCGATTCGGGCCAGCGGGCGCGCATCGAGGGCGTGACGCGCTCGCTCGCCAACCGCTGCGAGCTGACGCTCGAAGCCTGGCGCGCCATGCTGCGCGGCCTGCACAACGATCCCGACCCCGCCTTCGTCGACTGGTTCGCCATCGAGCGCATCCAGCAGCGCGAGATCGATGTCGGCATGTACCGCCACTATCTCGATCCGACCGAGCCGTTCGTGAATGCGGTGATCCGCCCGTCACACGGAGCGGTCATCACCTCGGCGACGCTGCGCGATTCGCTGGGCGTGCCGGCCGCCGCCAACGACGAGACGACCGAAGCGCTGGCCGATTGGACGGTGGCCGAGGCGCGCACCGGCACGCGCCATCTGATGGCGCCCGCCATGCGCGCCGCCATGGCCTCGCCCTTCGACTATCCCGACGCCACCAGGGTGCTGATCGTGCGCGACGTGAAGCGCGACGATGCCGACCAGGTGGCCGCGGCCTACCGCGAGCTGTTCCTGGCCTCAGGCGGCGGCGCGCTCGGCCTGTTCACAGCCATCGGCCGGCTGCGCGCGGTGCACCAGCGGATCGCGCCGGCGCTCGAGGAAGCCGGCCTGCCGCTCTATGCCCAGCATGTCGGCGGTATGGACGCCGCTACCTTGGTCGATATCTTCCGGGCCGAGGAACATTCCTGCCTGCTGGGCACCGATGCCGTGCGTGACGGCGTCGACGTGCCGGGCCGCTCGCTCCGCCTGATCGTGTTCGACCGCGTGCCCTGGCCGCGCCCCGACATCCTTCACCGGGCGCGCAAGGAGGCCTGGAAGAAGGCCGGCGCCGGCGCCAACGCCTACGACGATATGCTGGCGCGGCTCAGGCTCAAACAGGCCTATGGACGGCTGATCCGGCGGGCAGACGACCGCGGCGTGTTCGTGATGCTGGATTCGCGGCTACCGACGCGGCTGCTGGGGGCGTTTCCGCCCGGAGTCAGCATCGAGCGGGTGGGCCTGGCCGAGGCGGTGACGGCGGTGAAGGTCTTTCTCGATGCCCTGCCGTCATGACATCAAAGTTTTTTCGACATGTGCGCGTTTGAGGCTTGGCAGTCTGACTCAATGGAGCCTTAATCGCTCTGTAGCGTTGGTTTTTCAGAATACGGCTAAAAGGCAAGCATGGTGCAATTTTTTGGGGGTTGGCTGGCGGCCACGGCCGCTGTGCTGTTGTTCATTTCCTCGGCAAGCGAGGCGGCGGAGCCGCCTCAGGGCGTTCCCATCCTGCTCTATCACCGCCTGGGCCCCGAGCATGCCGACGACATGACGGTGACGACCAAGGTGGTCGAGGGCCAAGATCGGAAG
>JABCYT010000091.1 GCA_013290035.1 Alphaproteobacteria bacterium | reverse complement strand
CAGGATCATGTCCAACCATGTGCTGATCAAGGGTCTGTCGATTCTGGGCGTGCGCGCCGGCGAGACCGTGCGGCGCCAGTCGCCCGAGCTCGGCCAGGATTATGCCAGCGAACTGCCGCGCCTGGCGGCTCTCGGCGTCATGCGGCCGCACATCTCGCACCGCTTCCCGATGGAACGCGCCGCCGACGCCTTCCGCGTGCTGATCGACCGCAAGGTCGTCGGCAAGGCGGTGATCGAGATGTAGCTGGAGGCGCCACTCCAGTGGCGCCCCCCAGCACTAACGCGAAAACAGGATCGTCACCTTGCGATCCTTCTGCTGGGCATCGAGATTGCCCAGGCTCAGGTTGCCGAACGCCTCGGGGTCGGCGGCAATCACGATATCCTTCGCCGGAATGCCGGCACTGACCAGCTCGGCAGCGACGGCCTTCGAGCGGGCGCGTGCCAGCTGCTCGTTCAGTGACTTGTCGCCCAGCTTGTCGGTATGGCCGATCACGCAGATCGAGGTCACCTGGCGCGCCTTGGCGGTAGCGGCCGCTTCGGCGATCTTGTTCTTGTTGTCGCCGCGCACCTGGGCACTGCCGAGATCGAACAGCACCCACACCGCCTGCGGCTGGTTGGCGCCGCCGCCATGCGCGCAATTGCCGACGGTCTGCGCAAAGGCGGGCGTCGCGCCGAACAACGCGCCGGTCGCGAGCAAGGCGCCGAGCCTGGTCACTTGAGATCTCCCTTCAACGCCATCTCGACGAACGGCAGGCGGTCGTTGCCGAAGAACATCATGTTGTCGACGAAGCTCGTCGGGGCGCCGAACACGCCGCGTGCCACGGCTTCGTCCGTCGTGGCTTTCAGCCGGTCCTTGACGTCCTGCTCCTGGATGCGGTTGCCGATCTTGCGCGCATCGAGGCCGGCCTCGCCCAGCACCGCGGCCACCTCGGCCATGTCGTTGAGGTTGCGGCCGTCGACCCACATCGCCTTGTAGACGGCCGGATGATAGCGCTCGAAGGTGCCGTCGATCTGTGCCGCCGCGGCGCCGCGCATCAAAGCGAGCGTGTTCACCGGAAAGAACGGGTTACGCTTGAACGGCACGCCGTAATGCCTGGCCCACATCGGCAGATCGAAGCTGCTCCATTTCGACTTCAGTTCCACCGCCATCGGCGAGGCGTTGCCGGTCGCCTTGAACACGCCGCCCAGCAGCATCGGCTTGCGCATCAGAGCAGCGCCGGCGCGCTTGGCGATGGCCTCGACCTGGGTGTCGGCCAGATAGGAGTAGGGGCTGCCGTAGTCGTAATAGAATTCCAGGGTGTGGGCCATGCGTTTCCTCCGTGCTTGCCGCAAGCCTGCGCCGCTTCTAGCTTCGCCTCAAGAAAGATTGGGGAAGGAACGCATGAGCCGGGTTGCAGGCAAGGTCGTGCTCGTGACGGGCGCGGGATCGGGCATCGGCCGCGCCACGGCGAAGCTGCTCGCCGCGGAGGGTGCCACGGTGATCGTCACCGATATCAACCGCGCCGGCGGCTTGGAGACCGTTCAGCAGATCGGCGGCAAAGCTCGCTTCGAGGAACAGGACACGTCGCGCGAAGCCGATTGGAAGCGCCTGATCGACGACATCCTGGCGCGCGAGGGCAAGCTGAACGGCCTGGTGAACAATGCCGGCATCTCCGGCCCGTTTCCGGCAACCTTCGAAACCGAATCGCTCGAACAGTGGCGCCGCATGCTGTCGGTCAACGTCGAAGGCGTCTTTCTCGGCTGCAAGTACGGCGTGCCGGCGCTACGCCAATCCGGCGGCGGCTCGATCGTGAACCTCTCTTCGCTGGCAGCCTTTCTCGGCACGCCCGACCTTTCCGCCTATGGCGCCAGCAAGGGTGCGGTGCGGCAATTCACCAAGACGGTGGCGATCGATTGCGCGCGCAAGGGCTACAAGGTGCGGTGCAATTCGGTCCATCCCGGCATCATCCTGACCCCCATGGGCAATGCCGTCATGCCCAACGACAAGGCGCGCGAACACTCGCGGCGACGCATCCCGATCGGCGATTTTGGCGCGCCCGAGGACATCGCTTATGGCATCCTGTACCTGATTTCAGACGAGTCACGCTTCGTCACCGGCACCGAGCTGGTGATCGATGGAGGGATGAACGCCATCTAGCCATCCTACGCTGCGGAGCAGCTTCGGGTCGCGGAAGTAAACGAGCCAATATGGGCCTCCGAAGCTCCGCAGGAGCGAAGGGGGGCTAGGAACGGAGAGGGCGATGCGACACGCCGACCAAGTAACGTATCTCGAGCGTATGCTGCACATGGTGCGCACCAACACGCGGGACGACGGTCCCGGCATCAGCCATACCTCGGTCGAGGAGTACTACGATCCCGTGCGCTTCAAGCGCGAGGTCGGCCTGCTGTTCCGCCACTATCCCATCGTCGTCGCCTTCTCGGGCCAGGTCCGCAAACCGGGCGATTTCGTCGTCCATAACGACACCGGCCAGCCGATCCTGGTCACGCGCGGCACCGACGGCGTGCTGCGGGCGTTCCTGAATGTCTGCCGGCACCGCAGCGCCAGCGTCGAAGTGAAGCCGTGCGGTTCGAACAAGCGCGCCTTCGTCTGTCCCTATCACGGCTGGAGCTACGACCTCACCGGCCGCCTGGTCGGCATCACCGATGGCGCCGCGTTCGGCGACATCGACAAGAGCAAGCACGGCCTGCGCCGCCTCAAGCTGGTGGAGAAGTACGGCCTGATCTGGGTCGTACCGACGGCACTGCAGGACGGCGAGGAGGCGAGCCTCGACATCGATCCCTATCTCGGGGCGCTCCGGGTCGACCTGTCAGGCTGGGACATGCAAGGTTGGGAGCTGCACAGCTCGGAGCCGGTCCGGCCGCGCATGAACTGGAAGCTGGTGATCGACACCTTCCTCGAACTCTACCACTTCCGCTACCTGCATCCCGGCACCGTCTATCCATTGTTCCTCGACAATATCGCGACCTACGAGCGGATGGACCGCCACCTCCGCATGGCGGCGGCCAAGCGCACCCTCACCGAACTCGAGGGCCAGCCCAAGGAGGCGTGGCGCATCCTCGACCACGCCATCGTGCTCTATCAGCTCTTCCCCAACACGGTGCTGACCTACACCCAGGATCATTGCGGCGTGTTCACCAGCTTTCCGGTCTCGCCCGACGAATCGGTGATGCAGTTCTCGGTGCTGGTCAGTCCGGAGGAGAAGGCCAAGAAGCCGGAGAGCTACTGGAAGGCCAATGTCGACCTCTTCGCGGTCGCCCTCAGCGAGGACTTCGCCATCGGCGAGTCGATCCAGCGCAACTTCCCGACCGGCGCCAACACCCGGCAAACCTTCGGCAAGTTCGAGAAGGCGCTGGGCTGGTATCACAAGGAAGTGGCGGACGCGGTCGCGCCGTAATTCTCCTCTCCCGTCATACGGGGGAGGGTAGGGAGGGGGCGAGCAGCGCGATGATCGTCGAAAATTTCAGATCTGAAACTTGAGGGACCTCGACTGAGGCCTTCCCCCTCCGGCCCTTTGGGCCACCTCCCCCGTGTGAACGGGGGGGAAAGACTTGGTGCTACTTGATCGTCACTTGAAGCGTCGTCTTCTCGCCGTCGGTGATGGTGAGCTCGCGGAAGCCCAATAGCTTCAGCAGATCGAAGAAGGTGGCATCCTCGGCCACCGTGCGCTCCTGGAAGAACGGCGACAGGCGCGACATGGTTGTCATGTTGGCGAGCAGCGCGCGCATGCGATAGATGGTGTTGAGCTCGCCCTGTTGCAGGCCGACGATGATCAGGCGGTCGGCCTTCTCACCTTTGGCGAACACGGCGTAGGGCACGCGATAGGCTGACTGGATCGTGCCCTGCGACACCACGGTCACGAACTGGATACGTTGGGCCCGCTCGGTGCCGGCGATCGTCTGCATGCTCGATTCGAAGGTCTCGGTCGCGGTCGGCTTGGGATAGTAGTAGCCGATGTAGCGGTCCTCGCCGGGGGCGGCCTTGGGCGCGGGCGCTGCGGTCGCTGCCGCGGGCTTCGCGGCGGTCTGTGCGGAAGCCGACACGGCCGCCGTCATCAGGGCAATGGCCAGGCAGGCCGCAAACTTCTTCATCATTTCTCCATCTCCCGAGATGCTTCGGACTTAGAACAAGGTATAGCCGCCATCGATGACGAAGTCGCGCCCCGTCGTATAGCCGGTGGCGCCGCTCGCCAGATAGACGGCGATCGGCCCGAAATCGGCGCCGACGCCCCAGCGCCGCTCCGGAATGCGCGGCATCACGTTGCCGGCGAATTTCTCGTTGCCGAAGGCGTTGGCGGTCATCTCGGTCTCGATCCAGCCCGGCAGAATCGAATTGGCGGTGATCTTGTAGCGCGCCAGCTCGACGGCGAGCGCGCGCACCATGGCGGTGACGCCGCCCTTGCTGGCGCCGTAGTGGCTCGAGCGGGCGGCGCCCTCGATGGCCGCGGTGCTGGCCATCGCCACCAACGAGCCGCCTTTGCCGCGCGCGACCATGTGCTTGGCCGCGGCGCGGAACGTGAAGAACACGCCGTCGAGATTGACCCGCATCACGCGGCGCCATTCCTCGTAGTCCATCTCCAGGATCGAGCCCTTGCCGCGGCCCGAGACGCCGGAGTTGGCGACGCAATTGTCGACATGGCCCATCACCTTCAGCGTCTCGGCGAAGCCTGCCTGGACCTGCTTCTCTTCGCCGACATCGACGATCTGGGTGTGGACCTTGCGGCCATGGCGTTTCAGCTTCTCTGCGGCGTCGTCGTTCTTCTTTGGGTTGGTGCCCCAGATGCAGACATCGGCGCCGGCCTCGGCCAGCGCATCGGCCATGCCGAAACCGATGCCGCCATTGCCGCCGGTGATCAGCGACACCTTGCCGCTGAGGTCGAAGCCCTTGTAGGCCATGGACGTCCCCCCTCTCGCTCATGTTCCTCTCCCCCGCTAGGGGGAGAGGCTAGGTGAGGGGGGCTCGACGTGCGCAACCCCTCACCCGTCCTCTCCCCCTAGCGGAGGAGAGGTGGAAGAAGGAAGAGCACGAAACGCCGCGTCAGTTCAACTTGTCGGTTTCGACCAGCACGATTTCGGCGTCTTCGATGGCCTTGAGCTCGATCTCGTCCTGGTCGACCACCGCCACGCCGTCGCGGGCATTGGCGGTGACCAGCTGGCCGTCGCCGCCAAAAACCTCGATCTTGCCCTTGGCCGGCACGAGATAGGCGGGCTTGCCGTCGAGCTTCTGGCGGATCGTCTGGCCGGCCTTGAGCGTGCCGGCATAGAGCGCGCCGTCGGCGTAGAGCGGGATCGCACCGTCATGGCCACGGCCCGAGGCCAGCGGCGCCAGCTTGCCGTCACGTGCGTCGGCGGGAAACTGCACCGTCTCCCAGCGCGCCGGCACGCCCTCCTTGTTGGGCAGGATCCAGATCTGGAACAGCTCGGTCTCGGCGTTCTCCTTGTTGTATTCGGCGTGCTGGATGCCGTTGCCCGCGCTCATCACCTGGATCTGGCCCGCCTCGGTGCGGCCCTGGTTGCCGAGATGGTCCTGATGCGTGATCGCGCCCTTTATGACGTAGGTCACGATCTCCATGTCGCGGTGGGGATGCGGCGGGAAGCCCGAGTTGGGCGCGATGCGGTCGTTGTTCCACACGCGCAACGCGCCCCAGTGCACGCGCTTGGGATCGCGGTATTCGGCGAAGCTGAAATGGAAGTTGGCGTTGAGCCAGCCGTGGTTGGCCTTGCCCAACTTGTCGAAAGGTCTGAGTTCGATCATGGGTTTACCTCTTGCCGACAAAATGGCGCTGCGCCGCTTGGGATCAAGTTTCCGATTGGTAACGGCGCAGTCGTCGGCGGGCGCCCTTGGTCATTTTATGTCGATCCAGGCAGGCGCATGATCGCTCGCGCCCTTCGCACCGCGCACCGCGCGGTCGACGCCGCCTTTTCTCAACCGATGCTCAAGCGCCGGGGCGAGGAGAAGATGATCGATGCGCAGCCCGGCATCGCGCTCCCAACGCCGCCGTTTGTAGTCCCAGAATGTGTACATCGGCTTGTCGGGATGAAGCGTGCGCAGCGCGTCCGTCCAGCCCTGGTCGAGCAGCCTGCGGTAGGCGGCGCGGGTTTCCGGCTGGACCAACGCGTCGTCCTTCCATGATTGCATCGAGTAGATGTCGAAGTCCGTGGGCACGGCATTGTAGTCGCCCGCCAGCACGATAGGCGCGCCGCTTTTCAGGAGCTTCCTGGCGTGGTCCTGCAGGCGGCGAAACCAGGCGAGCTTGTAGGCGAATTTTGGTCCCGGCCGGGGATTGCCGTTGGGCAGATAAAGACAGCCGATGACGAGACCCTCCACCGCCGCCTCGATGTATCGGCTTTGCGTGTCGGTGCGATCGCCCGGCAGGGATTTGCGGATGAGCACAGGCGTCGCCCGCCGCGCCAGGATGGCGACGCCGTTCCAGGTCTTCTGGCCCTGCCACACCGTGCCGTAGCCCGCCTTGCCAAGCTCGGCCTCGGGAAAAGCATCGTCAGCCGCCTTCAGTTCCTGCAGGCAGACGACGTCGGGCCGAGCGCGCTTCAGCCACGCAAGCAGGTTGGGCAGCCGCCGATTGACGTTGTTGATGTTGTAGGTGGCGATCTTCATGCGCGATTGAAAAAGCAAAAGGCCCGGCTGCCGTCGCAGTCGGGCCTCGCTTTATCAGATCGGGCCGCGATTACCAGAAGCGGCGCGAACCCCAGAACACGATCAGGGCGTTCTCGTCGCGATGCCGTCCGCCGAGCGAAGCGGCGCCACAGGCGGCGGCGCAGCCGATGGCCAAGGTCGCGGCCGCCAGGAACGCGGCGATGAGGGAGGCCTTGCGCGCGTGCTCGGCCGCGTCGCGGGCTTTTTGTTCGGCGGCCTTCAGGTCGGTGAAGGCCGTGTCGACACGCTTCTCGGCGTCGGCCTGCGGCATGCCGGTCTGCTGCATGACGAGTCCCACCAGATAAGCGCGGTCTGCGGCGTTGAGCTGCGGATTGTCGATGTTCGCGGCGAAGGCGCGGGCGATCGGCGCGGCCAGGTCAGCCCGAGACGGCGCCGGAGTGGCGCCAGCCGGTGCCGGCGTGCCGGCGCCGGGCGCGGGCGCCAGCATACGATCGACGGCGAAGTCGGTGGGCTCCATCGACCAGCGATTGAGCGCCGCGCCGGCGGCCGGATTTGAGGCTGCACCCGCGGCGCCCGCTGCGGCGATGGCGGTCGTCGAATGGACCGCGGCTTTCAGCACGCCGCCGACACCCGACATGGCGAGCGCCGAGCCCAGCAGCACGGCGAGCGCCCAGACACCGAAGCCATAGCTGCCGTCGCGGAAATGCGATTCCGTGGCCTCAGCGTCCGTCGCTTTGGGCCATGGCGCGCGCAGCCGACCGGCCAGATAGCCGCCGGCGCCGAAGCTCGCCACCGTGACCAGGGCAACATAGGTGCCGGTGAGTACGGCAAGACCCTTGGCCGAGATGCCGGCATAGGGATAGGGCGAGACGACGCTGAGACCCAGCGCGGCGCCGAAGGTCAGCAGGACGACCGAGATGGCCGTGGCGCCGAGTGCGCCCAGGATCACAGGACCCCATTCGAGATAGCGCGCGCGAACGGGATCGGTGGCGACGACCGGAACGGTCGATGGGGCGATAACGGCCATGGCGTGCTCCTCAACGAATTCCGATGAGGGACAGGATGAACATGACGACCACGACCAGGCCGACAAGATAAATGATGGCATTCATTGGGGTATCTCCACGTTAGGAAATCGCAACGTGAAGACGGCGCGAGGGTTGCCAGGCGATGCAACCTCTTCGCTAGTTTATTGATCGTTCAGCCAGCGCGAGTCGGCCCTGCAACAGGCGACGGCCCCATGCAACCGTCCGCCTGTTGTCGCCGTTGCCGTGGGTCATTCAATCCAGCCAGGGAGTCTCACCATGAAGTACTTGCCGTTCGTCGCCGCCGCTCTCGTCGCCGCGCTGGGCGCTTGCACCATCAAGGAGGAACGGACTGTTCAGCAGCCCGCTCCCGCCGCCACCGTCGTCGCCACCCCGGCGACCCCGGGAACCGTCGTCTACACCGATCCGGCGCCCGCGACGGCGACCACGACCGTCTATACGCGCTAACGACGATCCGACGGGCGCTGCGATCACATCAATGGTCGCATGGTCGCAGCGCCCGTGGAGTCGAGTTTGGCGTTGAGCGCTTAAGTCGCCGCAACGCTCAGTCGCAGGCGAATAGCCGCGGCACGACACTCCTTGACGGTCCGCGGACCTCAAGCGGCCGCACGCCATGATGCTCTCACGCCAATCTGAATTTCGCTTGCCTGCTCAAGAGAGAGATTGACTGCCGCATCTTGCTCGTCAAAATTGCATCTCAATCAGGGGGCATGCAATGCGGCAGACAGTCCTGTCCGTTGTCTTGGACGTGGAGCCGCAGAGCGCAAAATTGCTGGCGCAGCTCATCGAGGGTTTCAAGGCGGCTCAGGAACCGCCAGGCACCCAGGAATGGTACAGCGAGGTGAAGGCGCGAGTGCCCTCGCTGCACTTCATGTCGATGTCGGTGTTCGAGAGCTCCGCCTTTGACCCGATCTTCGTGATCGAAGCGAATTTCGACGGATCTCCAGGGCCCTTCTGGGCCCAGATGGAGGCGGCGTTCGAGACCAAGCTTCGGCCGATGCTGCGCTGCTGCAAGCGTCCCGACGACGGCGACGGCGAGGTCTACGACGCCGTCACCAAACCCTTGTCGCGCTATCCGTTGGCCCCCTACTTCGAAAGGAGGACGCTCCGCCCCAGCGTCTTTCACCAGGGTAACCGCGGTCTCGGACGCGATCGCATCCTCGATGACCGTGCGCTTTTCCTCGCGACAAGGGGTGCGCTGGCGCAATCCAGCCCGACGGCGCCCAACCCCTATCGCGGCATCAGCGCCGGGGAGATTCACCAGAAGCTGCGCAGCGCGTTGCTCAACCAGTTTCCGTGGCTCACCACGCCTGCGCCGGCGCGAGTTTCCTGGCTCGAGCGGGCGCAGGATGTGGGACGTCTGCTCGGCTTCGTGCTTGTTGTCCTCTTCTGCCTCGCGATCCCCGGCATGGTGGTGGCGCCCCTCGCCCCGCCCTGGCGATTTCTCGTGCTGCTGGCGCTCGTGACCGGCGGAGTGGCCCTGTGGCTGTGGCGGATACGGGCGCCGCGGCCCGGCGAGGGTGTTCCGACCCGGTCGGGCGGCCTGACGACCGCCAGCCTGTCGAGCAAGAACGAACTCACGTCGCTGGCGAATCCGTGGACGCTCTCCGTCGCGGTCGTGTTGTTCTTGG
>JABCYT010000090.1 GCA_013290035.1 Alphaproteobacteria bacterium | reverse complement strand
GGGCCTGCGCGAAGGGTTGAAGTTCCACGACGGCGAGCCCGTGCGCTCGACCGACTGCATCGCCTCGATCCAGCGCTGGGGCGCGCGCGACGGATTCGGCCAGCTCATGATGAAATTCGTCGACGGCTTCAACGTGATCAACGACCGCAAGTTCCGCATAAAACTCAAGAAGCCGTTCGCGCTTCTGCCCGAGGCTCTTGGCAAGTCCAACTCGTCGCAATGCTTCATCATGCCGGAGCGCATGGCCAAGGTCGATCCGATGAAGCAGGTGACCGAGACCATCGGCAGCGGTCCCTACCGCTTCCTGAAAAGCGACTTTGTCTCCGGCGCACACGCCGCCTGGGCGAAGTTCGACGGCTATGTCCCGCGCAAGGAGCCGGTCGACAGCATCGCCGGCGGCCGCATCCCGGCGGTCGATCGCATCGAATGGTCCTTCATCAGCGATCCCTCGACCGCGATGGCCGCTCTCCAGGCCGGCGAGCAGGATTACTGGGATGCGCCGACGCTCGATCTGGTTCAGGTGCTGAAGAGCGACCCCAACATCGTCGTGTCGCCGCGCAATCCGACCGGCTCCTACTACATGCTGCAGCTCAACCACAGCCAGCCGCCCTTCAACAATCCCAAGGTGCGCCAGGCGCTGGCGATGGCGGTCGACCAGAACGACTTCCTGAAGAGCGCGGTCTCCGACCCCGGCCTGATCAAGCCCTGCTACAGCTACTACGGCAGCGACTCGCCCTTATTCAGCGAGGCGGGCGCCGACATCCTCAAGATCAAGAGCCTCGACAAGGCCAAGGCGATGCTCAAGGACTCGGGCTACGCCGGCGAGAAGGTCGTGATCCTGGGCGTGATGGAATCGCCCGCGCTGGCCGCGATGTGCCAGGTGGCCGAGGATCTGATGCGCCGCCTGGGCATGAACGTCGAGCTGGTCGCCATGGACTTCGCCACCATGGCGCAGCGCCGCACCAGCCGCGAGCCCGTCGACAAGGGCGGCTGGAGCCTGTTCGCCACGGTGTGGACCGGCTCCGACATCCTCAATCCAGCGGTCCATCAGATGCTGCGCGCCGGCGGCGCGACCGCCTGGTTCGGCTGGCCGAGCGACCCCGAGATGGAAGCGCTGCGCGACCAGTGGGCCAATGCCACCGATCCGCAGGAGCAGAAGAAGCTCGCGATCACCCTGCAGGTGGCGGCCTTCAAGACGCTGCCTTACATCCCGCTCGGCTCGCTGGTGTCGCTGGTCGCCTACCGCAAGACCCTGACCGGCGTCTTCCCCTGCCCGGTGGCGGCCTACTGGAACATCGGCAAGAGTTGATCCTTCGCTTCGCTCAGGACGACATAAGCAGATGCTGGGCTACACCATCCGGCGCCTCCTGATGGCCGTTCCCGTGATGGGGATCGTGGCGCTCATCGTCTTCAGCCTGCTCTATCTGACGCCCGGCGATCCGGCGATGGTGCTGGCGGGCGACCAGGCGAGCCCGGAGCAGATCGAGAAGATCCGCGCGGCGCTGGGACTCGACCAGCCGCCGCACCTCCGCTTCGTCGCCTGGCTGTGGCAGATGGCGAACGGTGATCTCGGCACGTCGATCTTCAGCGGCGAGCCGGTAACCCACATGATCGAGCAGCGCCTGCAGCCCACCTTCTCGCTGCTGGCCTTGAGCGTCCTGCTCTCGATCGCGGTCGGCGTGCCGTTCGGCGTCGCCGCCGCGGCGCGGCGCGGCGGCTGGACCGATCGTGCGCTCACCTGGTTCACCACCCTCGGCTTTTCGCTGCCGGCTTTCATCGCCGGCTATGCGCTGGCCTTCATCTTCGCGACCACGCTCAAGTGGCTGCCGGTCCAGGGCTTCGTGCCGCTGTCCGAAGGCGTGCCGGCCTGGCTGCGCAACCTGATCTTGCCGGCCGTGACCCTTAGCCTGGTCTACGCGGCGATCATCGGCCGGGTGACGCGCGCCTCCATGCTGGACGTCCTGTCGGAGGATTACATCCGCACGGCGCGCGCCAAGGGCGTGGCGCCGTGGCGCATCCTGTTCCGCCATGCGTTGCAGAACGCCGCCGTGCCGGTGATCACCGTCATCGGCATCGGCATCGCCACCCTGATCGGCTCGGCCGTCATCACCGAGAACGTCTTCGCCATCCCGGGCGTGGGCCGCCTCACCGTGGATGCGATCCTGCACCGCGACTACCCGATCATCCAGGGCGTCGTGCTGATGCTGAGTGCGGCCTACGTGCTGGTGAACATCGCGGTCGACCTTTGCTACACGCTGCTCGATCCGAGGATCCGCTATTGACCCGGCGCGCCGACATTCTAATCAGCGGCGGGCTGCTGCTGGCCATGGTCCTGCTCGCTCTTCTGGCGCCCTACCTGCTGAACGGCGATCCGCGCGCTTTATCGCCCGGCAGCCGGCTGCTGGCGCCGTCGGCGCTGCACTGGTTCGGTACCGACCAGCTCGGCCGTGACCTCTTCGTGCGCGTGCTTTACGGCGCGCGCATCTCGCTGTTCGTGGGCTTCTCCGTCGCCTTCCTGTCGTCGCTGCTCGGCACCTTCGTCGGCATGCTGTCGGCGTCGGACCGGCGGCTCGACGCGATCGTCATGCGGGTGATGGACGGCGTCATGTCGATCCCCGCGATCCTGCTCGCCATCGCCCTGATGGCGGTGACCGGCGGCTCGGTGCTGAACGTGATCGTGGCCGTCACCATTGTCGAAATCCCGCGGGTCGCCCGCCTGATCCGTAGCATCGTGCTGTCGCTGCGCGAACAGCCTTACGTCGAGGCCGCCATTGCCGCCGGCACGTCGCGGCCGATGATCGTGGTGCGCCACCTGCTGCCCGGCATCTGGGCGCCACTGATCGTGCAGGCGACCTTCGTCTGGGCGACCGCCATGATCCTCGAAGCCGCGCTCTCCTTCATCGGCGCCGGCACGCCGCCCACCACGCCGTCCTGGGGCAATATCCTGGCCGATGCCCGCTCGCTCTGGCAGATCCGGCCGACCCTGGTCTTCTTTCCCGGCGCGTTCCTGTTCATGACCCTGCTGGCCGTCAACGTGCTGGGCGACGGCTTGCGCGACCTGCTCGATCCCCGCCAGGCGCCGGAGGGCTCGACGTGACGTTATTGCGCGCCGGCTGCGCGATATCGTCTGTGGACCGGCGCGCGCTTGGCCGCGATTTTGCACGGATCGCAGGCAGATTCCTCAATCGACAATGACCTGGAGCTCCCATGAGCAAGTTTCACCTCGGATGGTTTCTTGGACCCGGTATCACGATCCAGGGCTGGAACGAGCCGGGTTTCGCCCCGGGCTATGACTGGACCAAGCCGGACATCTTCGTCGATGCCGCCCGCGCGCTGGAACGCGCCTGCTTCGACGTGTTCATCCTCGAGGATTCGTCGGCCGTGCCCTACGCCTACAAGGGCAGCATGGACTTCTACCTCAGGCATGCGACCATGACGCCCAAGTTCGACCCGGTGATGCTGACGCCCTACCTGATCCAGGCGACCAAGCATATTGGCCTTGCGCCCACGCTCACCACGACCTTCTATCCGCCCTGGCTGTTGGCGCGCTCGCTGTCGACGCTCGATCATTTTTCGAGCGGCCGCATCGCATGGAACATCGTGACCGCGACCAGCGATGCCGCGGCGCAGAATTACGGCCTCGACAAGCAGATCGAGCACGACATGCGCTACGACATGGCCGATGAATTCGTCGATTGCGTGAGCCAGCTGTGGGACGCCTGGGAGCCCGACGCGGTGGTGATGGACGAGGCGAACCACACCTTCATCGATCCGGCCAAGGTCAAGACGGTGAACTTCGAGGGCAGGTTCTACAAGACGCGCGGGCCGCTCAACGTGCCGCGCTCGCCGCAGGGCCGTCCCGTCTTCGTGGCGCCGGGCGGCTCGCCGCGCGGCCGGCAATTCGCCGGCCGCAATGCCGAGATAGTGCTGGCCGGCGGCGAGACCGTCGAGGACATGAAAGGCTACCGCGACGACGTGCTGAAGCATGCCGCCGGCCTCGGCCGCGACCCCACGAAGATCAAGGCGATGTTCACCTGCGTGCCGACGGTGGTCAAAAGCGCCGACGAGGTCGAGGACACCAAGAAGGCTCTCGCGGCGATGCGCGCCAAGCATCTCGAGCGCGGCCTTGCCGCCATGTCGTTCCTGTCGGGCATCGACTTCTCGAAGTTCGACCTCGACACGCCGATGCCCGAGATCAAGACCAACGGCATGCAGACCCTGCTGCGCACCTTCAAGAACGCCGGCCCCACGGCCACCTTGCGCGACGTCGTGACCAAGCCGAACGGCCAGGGCTTTACGCATTTCGTCGGCACCGCCGACCAGATCGCGGGCCAGATGCAGGAGGCGATGGAGGAGATCGGCGGCGACGGCTTCCTGGTCACCGGCCATCTCAAGCCGAAATACGTCGCCTCGATCGTCGACGAGCTGGTGCCGGCCCTGTGGAAGCGCCAGCTCACCCGCCGGGAGTATGGCCACGCCCATTTCCGCGATAACCTGATGGCCTTCTGAGGCCGGCGGCGCCCGACGCGCCGCGGCAGCAAGGACATCATGAGCGACGCGCAATCCATCCGTCCCTTTCTGACCGCCCTGGAAAAGGACGGCGCCCTGGTCCGCGTGGCAAAGTCCGTGGAGCGGGAATTCGAGCTCTCGGCCTTTCTCTCGGCGGCCGATGCTGGCCCGGCCCTGATCTTCGACTCGGTCGTCGGCTCGCCGCTCAGGGTCGCCGGCAATCTGCTCAACAGCCGCGCCCGCATCGCGGCCGCCCTGGACATCGACATCGGCGAGATCGTGCCCCGCATCCATCAGGCGATCCGCGCCCCGGTGAAACCGGTGAAGGTCGCCAGCGGCCGCGTCCAGGAGGTCGTCACGCTCGACGACCCGCTGGCTGGCTTGCCGGTGCCGCGCTTCTTCGAGCGCGAAAGCCGCCCCTACATCACCGCCGGCGTGATCCTGGCGCGCGATCCCGTGACCGGCCGCGGCAACGCCTCGTTCGCCCGCTTCGCCATCCTCGACGGCCGCACCGCCATGGTCGGCATCGCGCCCAATCACCATCTCGCTTTGTTCTCGCGCCGCGCGGCGGAAGCCGGCAGGACGCTGGAGATCGCCGTCGTGATCGGCGCCCATCCCGCCATCCAGCTCGCCGCCTGCCTTTATCTCGGCGTCGGCGACGACGAGCTCGACTGCGCCGGCAGCCTGCTCGGCCGCCCGGTCGATGTCGTGCCGGCCAAGACAGTGGAGCTGATGGTGCCGGCCGATGCCGAACTGATCCTCGAAGGCCGCATAGATGCGCGTCAGCCGATCGAGGAAGGCCTGGTTTCCGAATATCACGGCATGTACGAGCAGTACGGCCCGGGCTTCCTGGCGACCTTCTCGGCCCTCACCCGACGCGGCGATGCGATCTACCAGGCGATCGAGCCCGGCTATCACCGCGAGCACGTCTATCTCGGCGCGCTGCCGATCGCCGCCAGCCTTTTGAGCGCCATCTCGGCCGTCGTGCCCAACGTGCGCGACGTCGCTGTCACCGAGGCGGGCGCCGGACGCACCGACATCGTGGTCCAGATCGCCGACATCCGGCCGGGCCAGGCACGGCGCGCCATGTTCGCGGCCTTCGCCGCCGTGAGCCTGGTGAAGCGCGTCACCGTCGTCGATGCCGACATCGATCCCTGGGATGCCGTCGCGGTCGACTGGGCCCGCGTCAACCGCATGAGGCTGGAGCGCGACCTGCTGCTGGTCCCGCAGGCCGGCACCGACCGCTCCGAGCCGATGGAGGACGGCGGCCTCGTGACCAAGGCCGGGTTCGACGCCACCGCCAAGCCGGCGGATCGCGTCGAAGGCGTCGAGCGCGCCCTGCCGCCCGCGGCCTTCCGCGACGCCGCTCGGCGATGGTTCACCGAAAACCTGCCGGTCGAACAGCGTCTTTGGCTGAGGTGAAGCAAATGCCGCCGATCTACATCACTTTTCTCAATCGCCTCGATATCGAGGAGCTGGCGCTCAGCGACGAGGAGATCCTGGCGGCGATCGAGACCAGCCTGGCGGCGCAGGGCCGCGGCCAGACCGTGATCGAGCCGCGCGTCCATCTGGCGCCCGGCCAGTCGAACGGCCATTTCAACGTGCTGCGCGGCGCCATCAACGCGCCGGTCGATCGCGCCGGCATCAAGGTCGTGGGCGACTTCGTCGACAACTACAAGCTGGGCTTCCCGTCGGAGCTCGGAGTCGTCCTGCTGCTCGATCCCAGGACCGGCGCGCCGCAGGCCATCCTCGACGGCGCCGGCATCACCGACATGCGCACCGGCGCCATGACGGCGGTCGGCGCCAAGTATCTCGCGCGCAAGGATTCGAAGATCCTGGGCCATATCGGCGCCCGCGGCTCGGCCTACTGGAACGTCCGCCTGCTCGATCACCTGTTCGATTTCGACGAGATCCGCGTCCATTCCAAGCGCCCGGAAAGCCGCGACGGCTTCGCCGAGCGCCTGGCGCGCGACCTCGGCAAGACGGTCACCGCCACCGCCGACTGGCGCTCCTGCGTCGAAGGCGCCGACATCGTCGTCGAGGCGTCGCGGCTGATGGCGCCGGAGCCGCTGCTCAAGACCGAATGGATCAAGCCGGCGGCGTTCATCGTTCCCTACGGCACGATGAGCGCCGTCGAGCTGTCGCTCACCGACATCGCCCACAAGCTCGTGGTCGACGATTGGGGCCAGTGCAAGGGCGGCCCGTTCGGCAGCCTGCGGGCCCATGTCAACGCCGGCAAGCTGTCGGAAAAGACCCTGCATGCCGAGATGGGCCAGATCGTGGCCGGCCTCAGGCCCGGCCGCGAGAGCGACGACGAGACCATCCTCTTCTGGCACCGCGGCCTGTCCCTCTCCGACATCGCCCTCGCCCACGCCATGATCGAAAAGAGCACGCGCCTCGGCATCGGCCAAAAACTGCGCTTCTCTTGACGTCATGTCTTTGCTGGGAGCGCGCCCAGCAATGACACCTCATCAGAATCTGCGCTAGGCTCGCGGAAACACAAACGGGGTGAGCGAATGGGAATCATAGGCAAAGCAGTCGTCGCCGCGGCGCTCGCGGTGGCGGCCTTCGGCAGCACCGCGTCGGCGCAGACGCTGAAGGTCGGCTCCAAGAACTTCACCGAGCAGTTCATCGTGGCCGAGCTCTACGCCGCCGCGCTCGAGGCGGCGGGCTTCAAGGTCGAGCGCAAGATCAACCTCGGCGCGACCCTGGTGGCGCACGAGGCGCTGCGCACCGGCGCCATCGACCTCTATCCCGAATACACCGGCACCGGCCTCGGCGCGGTCATGAAGGCGCAAGGGGCAACGGAGACCGACCCGCAGAAGGTCTACCGGATGGTGAAGGACCACTACGAGAAGGAGTACAAGCTCACCTGGCTGAAACCCACCGGCGTGAACAACGGCTATGCCATGGTCGTTCGACCGGAGACGGCCCAGACGATGAACCTCAAGACGCTCAGCGACCTCGCCAAGGTCGCGGGCAAGCTCAAGCTGGGCGCCGGACCGGAATTCGGCGACCGCCGCGACGGCATCAAGGGCCTGAAGGAGGTCTATGGCATCGAGTTCGGCGAGTACCGGCAGTTCGCCGCCATGCGGTTGCGCTACGACGCGCTGATGCAAAAGCAGATCGACGTCGCCAACGGCTTTGCCACCGACTGGCAGATCGCCGCGGAGAAATTCGCCGCGCTTGGCGACGACAAGGGCCTCTTCCCGCCCTACTTCCTGGCGCCGGTGGTGCGCATGGATACTGTCGCGGGCAACCCCAAGGCCGTCGAGGCGCTCGAGCGCGTCGGCGCCCTGATCGACAATCCGACGATGCAGGAGCTCAACCGCCAGGTCGAGGTCGACAAGAAGGAACCGCGGGCGGTCGCGATGGCCTTCCTCAAGGCCAAAGGGGTGGTCCGCTGACGCCCAAACGGGCGGTCGAGGTCGGCCAGCGGGCGATCGAGATCGCCGATGTCGTGGCGGTGGCGCGCGCCGGCGCCGCTGTCCGGATCGCACCGGCGGTCGCCCCGCGCCTGGAGCGCGCGCGCCGCATCGTCGAGCACTTTGCGTCAGGCGATCGCGCAGTCTACGGCCTGAATACCGGCCTGGGCGCGGCGGTCGACACCGCGCTCACCCAGGACGAGATCGCGGCCTTCCAGCGCCAGGCCGTCATGGCGCGCGCCGTCGGCGTCGGCTCGTTCCTCGCCACCGATGAGGTTCGCGCCACGCTGTTCGTGCGGCTGGTCGGCATCACGCGCGGCGCCTCGGGCCTCTCGCCTGCCTTCGCCACGGTCATTCGCGACATGCTGGACAAGGGCCTGCATCCCCGCGCCCGCCGCATCGGTACGCTGGGCGAGGCCGATTTGAGTCCGCTCGCCCAGCTCTTCCTGCCGCTGGTCGGCCAGGGCGAGGCGGAGCTGGGCGGCCGCGTCATGCCGGCTCGCAAGGCGCTGCACACGGCGAACATCGAATTGCCGACGCTCGGTCCCAAGGACGCGATCGCGCTCCTCAACGCCAACGCCTACGGGATCGGCACGGGCGCGCTTGCGTTGCACGATGCCGGGCTGGTGCTGCAGGCGCAGACCGCTGCCGGCGCGCTGTCGCTCGAGGCGGCCGGCGCCAACCTCTCGCCCACCGATCCGCGGGTCGTGGCGCTCCGCCGCGCGCCCGGCCAGGTCGGCGCCTCGCGACTGATACGGTCGCTGATGAAAGGCAGCGATCTGTTGAAGGCCAGGCATCCGCGACGGGTGCAGGACCCGCTGTCGTTCCGCTGCCTCGCCCCGGTGAATGGCGCGGCGTTCGATCAGCTCGATCGCACGGAAGCGGCGGTGCTCGCCGATCTCAACGGCGCCGGCGACAGCCCGGCCGTGCTGGTCGAGGACGAGGAGCTGATGTCGACGGTGAATTTCGACACCACGGCCGTGTCGCTCGCCTTCGAAAGCCTGGGGCTCGCGCTCTCCCACACGGCGGCCATCGCCACCTTCCGCATCGCCAAGCTGATGTCGCCCGGCTTTTCCGGCCTGCCGCGCTTCCTCACCCCCAAGGCCGCCGGAGCGCGCACCGGGTTCGCTACCGTCCAGAAGACGGTGTCGGCGCTGGAGGCGGAGATCCGCCATCTCGCCTTGCCGCTCGGCGCCATGACCGCCCCCGTCGCCGACGGCGTCGAAGACTACGCCCCCATGACTCCGCGCGTGATCGAGAAGACGCATGAGATCGTCCGCCGCCTGGCGCGGCTGGCGGCCATCGAGCTCGTCGTCGCGGCCCAGGCGGTCGATCTCGGCGATCGGCGGAAGCTCGGTCGCGGCACCGGCCAGGCCTTCGCCTTTGTG
>JABCYT010000089.1 GCA_013290035.1 Alphaproteobacteria bacterium | reverse complement strand
GCAGGTTGGCCGGCAAATCGGCGATTGCCGCGAGGGCGGCGTTTGCGTAGCGGCGTCGATCCAGCTGATCATCCGCCGCGGGTTGCTCGCTCGCGACCTGTTCGGCTTCCGTGAGCGGGAGAGCCTTCAAGTGCGCGCGCCGCAGCACGCGGGAAGCCTGATGGCGCACGATGCTGCGCAGCCAGCCCGGAAAGGCGGCGGGCTCGGCGAGGCTTGGCAGCGCGGCCCAGGCCGCCACGAAGGATTCCTGGACCACGTCCTCGGCCTGGTGGAAATCGCCGACCAGCGCCAGCGCCGAGCCGAAGGCGAAGTGCTGGAAGCGCCGGGTGAGCGCCACGAAGGCTTTTACATCGCCTTGCGCGGCGCAGCGGACGAGTTGCTCGAGATCCATGCCAGTCCCTCACCCTTAAGGTGCCGGGTGAGGGCTCCGGCCTTTGGCCTCAAGGACTTTATTTATTGCGCGGCGCCGCCGGCCCACGGCGACATCACTTCGTTCATCCCGGTGAGTTCGCCGGTCGCGGGATCGCGCACGATGCAGCATGGATTGGCAAATCCCAGCGGCGAAACCTGGTTGGCGACTTCGACGATCGGCAGCCTGCCGGCAATCGCCTTCTTCACCGCGTCGGGCAGCTCGCGGTTGACACGGATCGGGCCCACGCCCGAGACGTCGATGCGTGGCTGATGGAACGCCGTCCCGACATCGAGGCCGCGGTCGATCAGCATCAGCGAGAGCTGGGTCACCGCCGGCACGATGCGCCGGCCGCCCGAGGCGCCGATGCAGAACCACGGCTTGCCGTCCTTGGCCACGACCACGGGACAGATGTTGCAAAGCGGCCGCTTGCCCGGCGCGATCGAGTTGGGCCGGTTGGGCTCGGGATCGAACCACAACATGCCGTTGTTCATGGTGATGCCGGTCTTGGGCAGCATGACGCCCGAGCCGAACAGCGACATCAGGGTCTGGGTCAGCGCCACCATGTTGCCTTGCGAGTCGGCGGCGCAGAAGTGCGTGGTGCAGGTGTTGGTGGGCTTGTCGCCCATGGTCTTGAGCCGCTCGTCGTAGGCCTGGTGCATGCCTTGCGCGATGGCGACGAAAAAGTCGGCGCCGGGCGCGCCTTTGCCTTTGGTGCCGGCGCCGGCCAGCTCGACCGTGCGCCTGAGCGTCGGGCCCGCGGTCAAGCCGCCGGCAACGTTGATCGTGGCACCGCCATGTTCGAACGACAGCGGTTCGACGATCCGCGCCTCATAGGATCTGAGATCGTCGTAGTCGATGGCCGAGCCGCCCGCTTGCAGGTCGGCGGCGATGTCGCGCGCCAACGCCCCCTCGTAGTACTCGCGCGGGCCGCCGTCGCTCAACCGCTGGTAGGTCGCGCCGAGATTGCCGAGCTTCAGATAACGCGTCGTGCCCTGCCAGTCATTGGTGGGAACGCGACCGCCGTCGGGCAGGTAATTGGCCTTGGACGCCGGAAACCTTGCGAGATGCTCCGCTCCGTTGGCGATCATCACCTGCATGTACCAGTCGAGTTCCATACCGCGCTTGGCGAGCACGATCGCAGGCGCCATGACGTCCTGCCATTTGAGCGTGCCGAAGCGCTCCAGCGCCTTGGCCATGCCGGCGACCTGGCCGGGCATGGCGATCGAGTGATAGCCGACCTCGTTCCGCTGCTCGAGGATGTCGGGCCAGGCGAAGGGATTGGCCGGGCCGGGGCCGACGATGGGATAGTTCTTGGGATCGAGCTTCTTGGCCGAGAGCGGACCGTAGTCGATTGTCCAGGCGCGGCCTTCCCTGGCGCTCCAGATCGTCATGAAGCCCACGCCGCCGATGCCGCTCATCCACGGCTCGAGCGTGCCGATGGCCATGCCGGTGGCGACGGCGGCGTCGATGGCATTGCCGCCCTTGCGAAGAATCTCGGCGCCGACCTCAGCCGCTCTGCAGTTTTGTGCAACCACCACGCCTTTGCCACGAATTGGCTGCTTGGTGACTTTCCATTGACGTGTCAGGGACTCGCTCATCAACTCTCCCACGGGTTGGCTGGGACTGTAGCGGGGCCTGATTTCGCCACAAACCCTGTTAAACTGCAGGGCGGACAAGGCAAGAAAGATCGCGGGCGTGACGGACCTTCACCAGATCGACCTGCAGGCGCTAGCGAAGGGCAACAAGCGTGCTTGGGATGCTTTCGTGGGCGCTGCCGCACCCTTGATCAATGCCGTCGCCCGCCGCACGCTCGCTTCATACCGGCTGAGCGAGGAGGACGTCATGGATGCCGCCCAGGACGTGTTCGTCCGTTTGTGCGCCAATGACTTCCGCCTGCTCAAGACCTACGATCCAGCCCGGGCCGGTCTTTCGACCTGGCTGGCAGTGGTCGCCCGGTCGTCGGCAATAGATCATGCCCGGCGCCGCAGACAGGCCACCCAGCCAATCGACGAGGTGCCGGAGGCCAGTTTGGGGGTCGAAGACCGCCATATCGAAAAGCTCAAGATTCCTCAGGGACTTCTGACCGAGCGTCAGATCCTGATCCTGAAATGCCTATATGACGAGGAGCGCGACGTGGCCGAGGTCGCCCAACTTCTCAAGATCGACGCCCAAACCGTTCGCAGCACGCATCATAAGGCTTTATTACGGCTGCGTGCGCATTTTAACGAAGAAACCTCATGATCCGGGGATACCTGAATGGTTTCTGACGTATTCTGCAGCAGGAGAGCGCGATGAACACCGAGCGTACCCCGCTGAACGATAAGGAGCTGTGGCGCAGCCTTTCTGCAGCCTGGGACGACGCGCCTGAGGCCATGTCGGACCTCGATTTCGCCGCGTGGTTGGAGGGTCGGCTGCCGGAGACGCAAGCGGCCCGCATCGACGCCGTCGTGGCGGCCGATCCCGAAATGCGTCGCGCCGCGCTCGATCTGGCCGACATCCTGGGCAAGCCCTTGCCGGCGGCGCCGGCGCGCCTGGAAGTACGGGCCAAGGCGCTGGTCGGCTTCGAGGCCGAGCAGCGCACGCGGCGTGTCGGCCTGTTCGACTGGCTGTTCGCCAGCGACCGACGCTTCGCCATGCAACGCGCGGTGGCGCTGACCGCGGCGCTCGTGATCGCCGTCTCGGGCTTCATGCTGGGCGGCGGGCTCGGCGCATCGGTGGTCGAAGAACGATATGCCTTGAACACCCCGCAGACGACTTCGACGGACTCATCCAACGAATTGACCGAGTTCCTGGTTTCAGACGGGATCTGACATGTCCTCGCGTCTGCTCCAGGTGCTGCTGGCCCTGTCGCTGCTGCTGAACACGTTCGTCCTCGTGGGTTTCGTCTATCGCAGCTGGATCGAACCACCGCCCTTCGAACGTCACGTGCCGCCACCGCCGGGCCAGCGGCCCAGCCCGTTGGAGACGATGGCGCGCGATATCAATCTCGACGATGGACAGCGTCAGGCGCTACGCGCCGTGTTCGAACAGTATTCCGCGACCCGTCGCGAGCGACTGCGCGAGATCCAGAAGGTGCGCGAGCAGATCGCCGCCGAATACAAGCATCCGACCGTCGACATGGCGCGCGTCGATTCGCTGGTCGACCAGCTGACAAAGGTGCGCGCCGAGTTCCAGAAAGAGTATCTGGGCGCGCTGAATCAACTCGCAGCGCAGCTCAAGCCGGAGCAGCGCGACCGCATGCACCAGATTCTGGCCGAGCGTCTGGCTACGCCGTTTGGGCAGCGTCCGCCCGGCGGCGGCCCAGGGCCGGGTCCGGGACGTCCGCCGCAATAGGAGCAATCGCCATGACGCCAAGGATCGGTCGGCGTGGGTTCGTGGGTGGCGCGGCGGCGCTTTCCGCCGGCCTGTGGCTGCCGCTGCCCGGGCGTGCCGCCACGGCGATGGATTTCGACGAGGCTCGTCATCTCCTGTCGCGCACCTCCTTCGGTGCGACGCCGGCCGAGATTCGCGCGCTGGAGGCGCAGGATTACGCCGGCGCGGTCGACCGGCTGCTGGGCAGCATGCGGCGCACGGCCCTCACGCCGGCGCCGGCCTGGATCAACCAGGGGCCGGCCGAGCTTCGTCGCCAGCAACAGGCCGCGGTGGCCGAAGCCAAGACCGGCGTCGATGGCAAGAAGCTGCAGGTCGTGCGTCCGGTCCAGGAAGAGGGCCGCGAACTGCGCAACTGGTGGGTCGACGAAATGCTGGCGACCGATCAGCCGCTCACCGAGCGCATGGTGCTGTTCTGGCACAACCATTTCACCTCCTCTTTCCTGAAGGTGCGCTACCCGGCGGCGCTGTTCCGTCAGAACGCGCTGTTCCGCCGCGAAGCGCTCGGCAACTTCGCGACGCTGCTGGGGGACGTGGCGCACGATCCGGCGATGCTGATCTATCTCGACGGCATGCGGAGCGTGGCGCGCCAGCCCAACGAGAATTTCGGCCGCGAGCTTCTCGAGCTCTTCACCCTGGGCGAGGGCCACTACAGCGAGGCCGACATCAAGGCCGCGGCGCGTGCCTTCACCGGCTGGACCGTCGACCGCGAAACCGGCGAGTTCCGCAGCCGCGAGCACGAGCACGACGACGGCGAGAAGACCTTCCTCGGCCAGACCGGACGCTTCGACGGCGATCAGATCATCGCCATCCTGCTGCGCCATCCGCGCACCGCCGAGACGATCGTCGAGAAGCTGTGGCGCGAATTCGTCTCGCTGCAACCCGACCCCGCCGAAGTGAAGCGGCTCGCGGCGTCATTCCGCCAGGGCTACGAGATCAAGCCATTGATGCGCTCGATCCTGCTGTCGGCGCAGTTCCGCGATCCCGCCAACCGCGGCGCGCTGATCAAGTCGCCGATCGAGCTGATCGTCGGCACCGTCCACGTGCTGGGCCTGCCGGTGCCGGAGAAGACGCATCTTGTGCGCATGATGCAGGGGCTCGGCCAGACGCCGTTCGATCCGCCCAACGTCAAGGGCTGGGCCGGCGGCGAGAGCTGGGTCACGACCTACACGTTCCTGCTGCGCCAGCAATTCCTGCGTCGCATGGTCGAGGCCACGACGGTGGCCCCGATGGAGGGCGACATGATGAGCGACCGGCCCAACCGGCGCGCCGATCGCCGCCAGCAATTGCCGGCCGATGCCGGCGGCATGCCGATGGCGGAGGCGCGCCCGATCGAGGGTCGCAGCCTGCGCACCGCCGGCAACGAGGCCCGGCTCGGACCGACGCTCGCCGACGTCGATTCGGCAACCCTGGTCCGCACCCTGCTGCCGCGCGCGCCGATCGACACGGTCGATCCTGCGGCCACGCCGGGCGCGGCGGTGGCGGCGGCGATGCTCGACACCGCCTATCAGCTGAAGTGAGGAGCGCGCCATGAGCCGGATCCTGCTTCTGGTCGAATTGAAGGGCGGCAATGATGGGCTGAACACGCTCGTTCCCTACGCCGATCCGAAATATCGCGAGCTGCGCCCCGGCATCGGCGTGGCGCGCGAGCGCGTCCTGCCGCTCGACGAGCGCGTCGGCTTGCACGAGAAGCTCGAGCCCCTGATGGACTCGTGGAAGGCCAAGGACCTCGCAATCCTGCAGGGCGTGGGCTATCCCTATCCCAACCGCTCGCATTTCCGCTCGATCGAGATCTGGGACACCGCCTCGGCCTCGAACCAGACCCTGAGCGAAGGCTGGATCGCCCAGGCGTTCGAGGGCACCAGCCTGCCCACCGGCGCGGGCGTCGACAGCATCGTCGCCGACACCAACGCGCTGCCCAGCACCGGCCCCGGCCTGCGCACCATCGTCATGCAGGACGCCGAGAATTTCCTGCGCCAGGCCGCGGCCCTGAAGGAGCAGGCCGGCCTGAAGGACGGCGGCAACCCGGCGCTGCGCCATCTGCTGGCGGTGCGCCACGAGGTGAATGCCGCGGCCAAGGGCCTGAGCGACAGGCTGCGCGCGGCGCCGGCGCCCGCCTACGCCTACGCGCAGGACCTCTTGCTGGGCCGTCAATTCGACCTCGCCAACCGCGTGCTGACGGCGCGCGTACCGGTGGTCGCCGTCAAGACGGCGCTGGGCGGCTTCGACACCCACGCCAACCAGGTCCAGCAGCACGAGCGGTTGTTGTCGTTCCTCGCGGCGAGCCTGGCCACGCTGCGCAAGAACCTGATCGCGGCCAACCTGTGGGACGACGTGGTGGTGATGACCTATTCGGAGTTTGGCCGGCGCGCCAAGCAGAACGCCAGCGGCGGCACCGACCACGGCACGGCGGCGCCGCTCTTCGCCATGGGCGGCGCGGTCAAGGGCGGTCTCTACGGCGCCTATCCGTCGCTCGGCGACCTGCAGGACGGCGACCTCAGGCACACGGTCGATTTCCGCAGCGTCTTCGCCACGGCGGCGCAGGGCTGCTGGGGCCTGCAGCGCGACTTCGGCCTGCGCCAGCCGCACAGGCTCGGCTTCCTGGCCTAGACGCGCTTCATCAATTCCTCCCGCACCGAGCCGCGTTCGGCCTCGATGCGGATGAACCAGATGAGCAGCGCGGCGCCGATCTTGATCATCACCGGCAGCACGATGTAGGCGATGACGAGCGCCGTGGTGCCGTACAGGCCTTTGGCCGGGTTGAAGCCCAGCATCGCCGCCACCGGCAGCGAGCCCGCCGCGCCGATCGCCGTGGCGAGCTTGGTGGCAAGCGCCCACAGGCCAAAATACGTGCCGGTTTTGCCCCTGCTATCGCCGCCCTCGGTCGAGTTGATCACGTCTGCCAGGATCGAGGGCGGCAGGCCATAGTCCGCGCCGAGGCCGAGACCCGTGATGACCGAGATCACGAGAAACCAGTGGAAATCGCCCGGGCCGACGAAGATTGCGCAGGCCATGGCGAGGGCCGTCATGACCATGCCGACGAACCAGGCGGTAGCCTTGCTCGTCCGCTTCGACAGCATCAGCCACAGCGGCACGCTGGCGGCGCCGGCGATGAAATAGACGAGCAGGATGATGCCGGCCTGCAGCTTGCCGCCCTTCAGCACGTGCTCGACATAGAACAGCATCACCGTCACCGCGACACCGATCGCTGCGCCGTTGGCGACGAAGACCAGCAGCAGCCGGCGGAACAGGCGGTTCTTGAGCGGAGCGAAGAAGGCAATGAACGGGTTGCGTTCGGCGTGAATGACCGGCGGATGGACCGATGGCCCGGCCCCAATGAGCGTCGGCAGGCTGAACAACACGAGGATGGGCAGGAACAGGAGGCCGAGCGTCATGTAGCCGTCGGAGTCGCCCAGCTTGTAGGTGAGAAAGGTCGGCAGCACGACGGCGAGCGTCATACCGAGCAGCCCGAACACCTCGCGGCCGACCGTGACCTTGGTGCGCTCGTTGTAGTCGTCGGTGAGTTCCGCGCCATGGGAGTGATAGCTGATCGAGACGCCGGAATAGCCGAGATGGACGAGCAGAAGTGCGGCGATCAGCCAGAGCGCCATCCTCGCCTGGTTGCCGAACCACGCATCGGGCGGGTCGAACAGCATGTAGAAGCCGGCGGCCAGCACCGGGATCATCAGCGCCACGAAGGCCAGTCGGCCGCGCCGGCCACGGCGGGTGAAACGGTCGCTGATGAGGCCGATCACCGGATCCTGGATGGCGTCGACGATGCGGGCGAAGATGAAGATCGACCCCATGATCTGGAGCGACAGCTTCAGCACCTCGCCGTAGAAGTGGCTGACGTTCAGGACAACCGGAAGCGCCGCCATGGCGAGCGGCAATTGCAGGGTCGAATAGGCAATCAGACGGTCGAATTTGACTTTGACGGGCACGCCGCTGCCGGGCCCGATCGATCCTGCATTCACCCGTTAGCCTTCCTGTTAGCACCGTTTTCGGCGCTCTTGGTTGGCACCCTTATATATGCCGGAAGTGCGCCTGCAAAACGTCCGTGCGCCGGGTCGAGAAGCCGGCGGCGCAATAGGCGAGGTAATATCGCCACATGCGGCGGAATCGCTCGTCGAAGCCGAGCTTGGCGACCTGATCGGCGACCGTGTCGAAACGGCCCAGCCAGGCTTCCAGGGTGCGCGCATAATCCAGCCCGAAACTGTAGAGCTCGGCGATCTTGAGCCCCGCCTGTCTGCACTGTTCGCGCAGACTGGCCGGCGACAGCAGCATGCCGCCGGGGAAGACATAGGTCTGGATGAAGTCCGGGTGGCGGCGGTAGCCGTCGAACAACTCGTCGGCGATCACGATCGCCTGGACCAGCGCCGAGCCGCCGGGCGCCACATGACGCTTGAGCGTGGCGAAGTAGTCCGGCCAGTAGCGCTCGCCCACCGCCTCGACCATCTCGATCGACACGATGTGGTCGTAGCGCCCTTCGATGTCGCGATAGTCGCGGAACTGCAGGTCGACGCGGTCGGCCAGCCCGGCGCGCTCCAGGCGCGCACGGGCGAACTCGAGCTGCTTGCCGGAGATCGTGATGCCGGTGACGCGCATGCCGCGCCGCGCCGCGGTCTCGGCGAAGCCGCCCCAGCCGCAGCCGATCTCGAGGATGCTGTCGCCCTGCTTGGCGCCGATCTGGTCGAGGATGCGCTCGTACTTGGCGGTCTGCGCGGCTTCGAGCGGCTTGTTGCGCGCGCCGTCGTACAACGCCGAGGAGTAGGTCATCGAGGGATCGAGCCACAGGCCATAGAACTCGTTGCCGAGGTCGTAATGGGCATGGATGTTCTTCTTCGAACCCTCGCGCGAATTGTCCCGTCGCCGGTGCAGCAGCTTCAGCAGCATGCCGTGGAACGGGTTGGTATGCGCGATGCGACCCAGCGCCTTCTCGTTCTCCGCGAGCAGGGCGATCAATCCGGGCAGGTCGGGCGAATCACAGAAGCCTTCCATGTAGGCTTCGGCGAAGCCGATGTCGCCGTCGAGCAGGACGTGGCGAAAGAATCGCCAATCCTTGACCTCGAGGTCGGCCGACGCGCCCGATGCCTTGCCGCCGAAGACGCGCACCGCGCCGTCGGGCAGCCGCACCGTCAGGCGACCGACGGAGAGCCTGTCGAGGGCTTTGAGAACGAAGCGAGAGGCGAGCGTCATGCGGTCGGCAGGGGGATCAGCGAGTCACGAACTCCGGCGGTGGCGCGGGCTTGCGATAAAATCTCGCCCGCTTCCGCCACAGATGCAAGGCCTGCCAATGAATTCGGACGATGACGGCGAGCGTCATCGTCGGGTTGCCGAGGAAGCGGCGCAGCACGGCATGGTCGTCGAGCGCCTCGCGGCGGCCGCCCACCGAGGTCGCCAGCATCAGGCCCTGGGCGTCGTGGTAGTTCACGTCGACATGGGCATATTCGTCGTCCAGCCGGAAGCGGAAGCGATAACCGCCTTCGATCGGCAGGAAAGGCGAGACATGGAAAGCCTTACGGCCTTCCAACCAGGCATCGGGTTCGATCGGC
>JABCYT010000088.1 GCA_013290035.1 Alphaproteobacteria bacterium | reverse complement strand
CCGCCGAGACGACGACGGTCTCGCCTTGCTTGGGCTTGCCGATCTGCATCAGGCCCCACCACGCCGTCATGCCCGGCATGCCGAGCACGGAGAGTGCGGTCGAGAGCGGCGCGGTACCGGGATCGAGCTTCATCGACATGGCGCCGGTCGACACGGCGTAGCTCTGCCAGCCCGAATATTCGGCGACGAAGTCGCCTTCCTTGAAGCGGGGATTTTTCGACGTCATGACCTGGCCGACCGTGCCGCCCACCATCGCATCGCCGAGGTTGACGTTGGCAGCGTAGCCCTTGGTCTCGGACATGCGCCCGCGCATGTAGGGATCGAGCGACATCCAGATGGTGCGCGACAGATACTCGCCGTCCTTGGGCTCGGGCATCGGCTGATCGACGACGTCGAAATTGGCGTGGGTCGGCTCGCCCTGCGGGCGCGACTTCAGCAGCACGCGACGGTTGGTGGCCATGGGATCCTCCGGTTTCGAGGGCAGGCTAGCACGCATGGCTGAGATCGCTAACCCGGCGTTGTGCGCCTAGATGAAAGTGCAAATCTTCACTTCGTCGTGCTCCAATGCCGCCTAGATTGAACGAAAGCCCTGCAGCGAGGAGTACCGCGGGATGAACATCGATCTTTCAGGCAAGATTGCCATCGTCAGCGGCTCGACGGCGGGCATCGGTTTGGCCATCGCCAAGGGCCTGGCCACCGCCGGCGCCAAGGTCGTCGTCAACGGCCGAACCGAGGCTGCCGTCGAAAAGGCGGTTGCCGGCCTCGCAGGGGCCATCGCTACTGCGGGCGTGGAGGGTTTCGCCGGCGATCTCGGCTCGGCAGCCGGTTGCGAACGCCTGGCGCGCGCCCATCCCCGTTGCGACGTGCTGGTGAACAATCTCGGCATCTACGGCCTGCGGGACTTCTTCGAAACGCCGGACGACGAATGGGCCCGTTACTTCGAGGTCAATGTCATGTCCGGCGTGCGGCTGGCGCGGGCCTACCTTCCCGGCATGATGGAAAGACGGTGGGGCCGCGTGATCTTCATCTCGTCGGAGTCGGCCCTGAACATTCCGGCCGACATGCTTCCCTATGGAATGACCAAGACCGCCATGCTCGCCATCTCGCGCGGCCTGGCGAAACGCGCCGCCGGCACGGGAGTCACGGTCAATGCCGTGCTGCCGGGTCCGACCCTGTCGGAAGGCGTCGTCGAGTTGTTCAAGGACGAAATCGCGGCGACCGGCCGGCCGCTCGAGGAGGTCGCCGCCGGCTTCGTCATCGCCAATCGGCCGAGTTCCATCATTCGCCGCCCTGCCAGCGTCGATGAGGTCGCTAACATGGTGGTCTACGCCGCCTCGCCCCAGGCCTCGGCGACGACCGGCGCCGCGCTTCGCGTCGATGGCGGCGTCGTCGACACGATTGCATGATCCGGCGTATGCGTACCTACCTCTGTCTTCCCGGCGCCTGGATGGGCGCCTGGTCGTGGCAATTCGTTGTGGAGAGGTTGCGCGCGGCAGGCCACGCCGCGCGCGCCCTGCCCTTTCGCGGCGTCGGCGAGCGGGCGGCGGAGCTGTCGCCCGGGCTCGACAACGACGTGTTCCTGGCCGACACGATCGCCGCCCTCGAGAACGAGGATCTCAAGGAGGTCGTGCTGGTCGGCCACAGTTTCGGCAGCCTGATCGCCGGCCTGGTGACGGACCGCATCCCCGAGCGCATCGCCCATCTGGTGATCATCGACGGCGGCATCCCGCAGGACGGCCAGTCGATCTTCGGCCGCATTCCGGCGGAGATCGTGGCCAAGCGGCAGAAGCTCGTAAAGGTGGTGAACGGCACCGAGGTGCTGCCCTTCGCGCCGGTCGGCAGCCTGATCATCGACGATCCCGCGCTAGCCGCCTGGACGCACCGCCAGCTCACGCCGCATCCGCTGGCCTGCTACACCAAGCCGATCCGGCTCAACCGTCCCGCCGGCAACGGCCGGCCGATGACCTACATCGCCTGCACCAAGCCGCGCTATCCGGTATCGGCGGGCATGCACGAGAAGGTCCAGGCGATGCCGCATATCCGCTTCCGCCCCATCGAGGCCGGCCATAATTGCATCCTCTCGGCGCCGGAGCTGGTGGCGCGCGAGCTGCTCGAGATCCCGCGATGAACGATCGACTGATGATCCTGGTGGCGGGTCCCTACCGTTCGGGCACCAATGACGATCCCGTGCTGATCCAGCGCAACGTCGATGCCATGGAGGACATGGCGCTCGCCGTGTTCCGTCGCGGCCATCTGCCGGTGCTGGGCGAATGGTTCGCTCTGCCGCTCCTGAAGCATGCCGGTTCGAAGAAGATCGGCGATGCCGTGTTCGACGAGATCTTCCATCCCATCGCCCGCGAGCTGATCGGCAAATGCGACGCGGTGCTGCGCATCGGCGGAGCGTCGACCGGCGCCGACGACATGGTCGCCACCGGGCAGAAGCTGGGCAAACGCATCTTTCGGGACCTGACGGAGATTCCTGAACGCGCTCGTAATTGAAGCAAAGGTCCCTCGCTGCGCTCGGGATGACAGCTATTGTTGAGCTCGGAGCGTCGGACAAAAATGGTGTCATCCCGAGCGCAGCGAAGGACCTTTCGTTTCAGAAAGGCTCCTTGTACGGCCTGAGATCGATCTCCTGCGTCCAGGCGCTGCGGTGCTGGCGATGGAGATGCCAGTAGCTGTCGGCGATCGCCTCGATGTTCAACAGACCGTCGGCGCCGGCCTTGTCCTTGCGGTCGGGCATGCGCGACAGCAGGCGGTCGCCCTCGATGCCGCCGTCGATGATGGCATGGGCGACATGGATGCCCTGCGGACCGAACTCGCGCGCCAGCGACTGCACCAGCAGCCTGAGCCCGCCCTTGGTGGCGTTGAAGGCGGCGAAGCGCGGCCGGCCGCGCAACGAGCCCGAGGCGCCGGTGAAGATCACCGTGCCGCGACCGAGCGGCGCCAGCCGGCGCACGGCTTCACGGCCGAACAGGAAGCCGGCGAAGCAGCCGACCCGCCAGGAATCCTCGAAATGCTGCGCCGTCATCTCGCGGATATCGACCGCGGCGTTGTTGCCCATGTTGAACACCAAAAGGTCGGCCGGTGCGCCGTCGCCATCATCCGCCATTGCCTTGTCGAACAGGCCGATCACCTCGGCTTCCCGGGTACCGTCGACGACGACAGGCATCGCCGAGCCCCCGGAAGCACGGATGGACTCCGCGACCTTGTCGATCTTGGCGGGCGTCCGACCGGCCACCAGCACGTGATAACCTTCTTTCGCAAAGCGGCGACTGGCGGCGGCGCCCAGCCCGCATTCCGCACCCACGCCCAGCACGACGGCCTTTTTCTTCGCCATATCGGTCCTCGCAACAACGGGTGGCCCGGAACTTGCGGTGGAGCGGCCGGCTTCGCTACGGTCCGCCCGCATGAAATTACCTCCGTACCCCATGATCGATCTCGATCTTGGCGCTCCCCTCGACCGCCATCGCGCCATCGTCCTGCCGGAATGGATCGACTGGAACGGCCACATGAATGTCGGCTTCTATGTCGTGGCCTTCGACAAGGCGACCGACACGCTGTGCGCGCAGTTCGGCTGCGGCTTCGAATACACGCGCGACAAGATCGGCATGACCTTTGTGCTGGAGGCGCACGTCACCTACGACCAGGAGGTCAAGCAGGGCGATGCGCTCCGTATCACCACCCAGATCCTCGATCACGACGCCAAGCGGCTGCACTACATCCACGCGATGTACCATGCCGACGAGGGTTATCTCGCCGCCACCAACGAGCTGATGCTGATGAACATCGACTATGCGACCCGCCGCTCCGCGCCGTGGCCCGACTTCGCCCTGGAACGCATCGAAAAGCTCACCGCCGCGCACAAGAGGCTGCCGGTTCCACGGCAGGCCGGCCGCCTTATCGGCATCAAGAAGAAGAAATAGCCATGCTCGACTCGCTGCCCTACGAGCTGCCCGAGCTGGTCACGCGCGCGCCGTTCGACATCCATCGCTCGACCGTGTTGCCCGAATGGGTCGACTGGAACGGCCACATGAACGTCGCCTTCTATGTCACGGCCTTCGACCAGGCGTCGGGCGCCTTCATGCGCAACATGGGGCTGGGCCGGCGCTACGTCGACGGCAAGCTCGGCATGACCTTCGTGCTGGAGACCCATGTCACCTACGACCGCGAGATGCGGCAGGGCGCGCCGATGCGCTTCGCCACCCAGCTCCTCGAGCGCGATGCCAAGAAGCTCCACCTCTTCCACGAGATGTTTCACGCCGAGCAGGGTTACCTGGCCGCCACCAACGAGACGATCGTGATGAACATCGACTATGCCTCGCGGCGCTCGGCGCCCTGGCCGGCGCCGGTGGCTGAGCGGCTGGAGGTGTTGTGGCAGGCCCACGCGGCGCTGCGCCGGCCGGTCAAGGCGGGCCGCGTCATGGGTCTGTCGAGGAAGTAGCGAGTTGGGTCAGCGCCTCGCCGCTCAGGCGGTAGGGCAGCCAGTTGCGGATCCACTTGAAGCCGAGGCGCTCGTAGAAGCCGCGCGCCGGGTTCCAGTCGAGCACGTTGAGGTCGATGCGCTTGAAACCCCGGGCGGCGCATTCCTGGGCCAACGCCTGCATGAGCGCTCGCGCCACGCCGCCGCGCCGCTCCTCGGGCACCACCCATATGTCCTCGATGAAGATGCCGCGCGCCGCGGTCCACACCGAGTAGTTGAAGGTGTAGAGGGCGAAGCCGACCGGCGTGCCGCCGCGCTCGGCGATCAGGGCGGCGAACTTCGGATCCTTGCCGAAGCCGTCGCGCGCCAGGGTCTGCGGCGTCGAGGTGACGGCGTCGGGCTCGTCCTCGTAGGACGAGAGATCGACCGCGAAACGGTGCAGCAGCTCGACGTCCTCGGCCGTCGCCAGGCGAACGATGATCGGTTCGGGCACCGATGCCTTGTCAGACGGCAAGAAAACCTCCATCGACGGCCAGGATGGCGCCGGTCACATAGCTCGCGGCATCCGAACAGAGAAACACCACCGGGCCGACAAGTTCCTCCGGCTGGCCGACCCGCTTCATCGGGACATGCGTCAGGAAGGCTTCCAGTCGCTTGGGATCGGCGATCGTCGGCTCGGCCATGGCGGTGGCGATGATGCCGGGCGCGATGGCGTTGACCCGCACGCCGTCGGGCGCCAGCTCTGTGGCCAGCGCGCGCGTGAACTGGGCGATGGCGCCCTTGGACACGGGATAGACGCCGCTGCCGGCGGGCGCGGTGAAGGAGTTTATCGACGCCACATTGACCACGGCGCCGTGCGTGCGCTTGAGCTGGTCGGCGAAGGCCGAGGTGACGTTGAACGCGCCGTCGACATTCACGGCCATGGTCCGGTCCCAGCGCTCGCGACCATCCGCCGCCAGCAGGTTGCCGCGCAAAAAGATGCCGGCATTGTTGACCAGGATGCGGATCGGCCCGACCAGCAGCGCGATGTCCTCGGCGAGCTTGCGGCAGCCCTCGCGATCGGTGACGTCGAGCGCATAGCCGCGCGCCTCGCCGCCCGCCTTGACGATGCTCTCGGCCATGGCGTGGGCCGCATCGATGTCGATATCGGTCACGATCACCCGGGCGCCGGAATCGGCCAGGCCGCGGGCGATGGCGCCGCCGTTGCCGCGGCCGGCACCGGTGACGAGGGCCAGGCGGCCGGTAAGCAGGTCTTTCGTCATGCCGCACTCGTAGCTGGGAGCGCGATCATGATTCGAGCGCCGCCCATATCTCGAGGTCGCGCTCGGCGGTCCAGATGCGCGGGTGGTCGAGGCCCTTGGCTTCGTCGTAGGCGCGCGACACATCGAACGGCAGGCAGTGCTCGAAGATCACCCAGTTGCCGTAGCGCGGCTGCAGGGCCGCCATCGCCTTGTCATAGGCCTGCTTCAGCGAATCGCCCGCCTCGGCGCCCTGCGCCACCGTCTTGTAGAGCTCGCCGAGGAAGGCCTGGGTGCCGGCGATGCCCTTCTCGACCTCTTCCTCGCCGGCCAGCGCGTCGCCGCGGCCGGGTACCAGGGCCAGCGGCTTGAGGTCGCGCAGCTTCCGCAGCGTCTCGGGCCAATCCTTGAAATGGGCGTCGCCGGCATAGGGCGTGGCGCCGTACTCGACCAGGTCGCCGCTGAACAGCGTGCGCTCCTCGGGCAGCCAGACGACCGTGTCGCCCTTGGTGTGGCCGCGGCCGGCATGGATGATGTCGACCTGCAGCTTGCCCAGCCAGATCGTCATGCGGTCGCTGAAGGTGATGGTGGGCCAGGTCAGGCCGGGAATGGTCTCGGCCGTCTGGAACAGGCGCGGAAAGCGCTGGACCTCGGACTTGTAGTCCTGCGCGCCGCGCTCGACGATCATCTCGCGGGTCGCCTCGCTGCAGATGACGTGCTGCGCCTCGTAGGCCGCGGCGCCCAGCACGCGCACGGCGTGATAGTGCGACAGCACCACGTATTTGATCGGCTTGTCGGTGACGCTGCGGATGCGCTCGATCACGGCCGCAGCCGTCTTGGGCGTCGCCTGGGTGTCGATCACCATGACCGCATCGTCGCCCACCACGATGCCGGTATTGGGATCGCCCTCGGCGGTGAAGGCGTAAGCGTGCTCGGACAAGCGACTGAACGTGACCCGCTTTTCAGCCATGTCGGCCTGCGAGGCGAAGGCCTTGGCCATCGACTTCTCTCCCGTCGTCTTCTGGCGGCGCTCAGTCGGAGCCGTACTTGTGGTAGCGCGCCCGATCGCCGGTGCGCACCGTGACCTCGAAGGAATCGTTGTCGCGCTCCATGCGCAGGGTCACCGCCGTGCCGGCCGGACCGCTCGCCCACAGCTTGCGGTAGAAGTCGGGGACGTCGTCCAGCACCTCGCCGTCCAGCGCCTGCAGGACGTCGCCGCGCTGCAGGCCGGCGCGATCGGCCGGGCCGCCGTCGGAGATGCCGCCGACCACGAGCTGGCCCATATGTTCGACCGTGTAGAGGCCGAGCCACGGCCTGGGCGGCGTCGAGAGCCGTCCGTTGGCGACGAGTTCCTGGAAGATCGGCTTCAGCCGGTTGATCGGCACGTACATGTTGCCGGGGAAGGCCGGCGCGCCCGGACCGAGCGCTTCCTGCACGAGCAACGAACCGATGCCGAGCAGGGTTCCATCCTGGCCGATCAGCGCGGAGCCGCCCCACAGCGGATAGGCGGGCACCGTGAAAATGGCGTTGTCGAGCAGATACTCCCAATAGCCCGCGAACTCGCGCCGGCCGGCGACCTTGACCTTGAGCGTCGCCTTCTCGCCGCCCAGCCCCGCGACATAGGCCTCGCTGCGGAGCTCCAGCGAGTCGGAATCGCCGAAGCGCATCGGCTTGAGGTCGACCGGCCGCTCGGTGCGGACCAGGCCGAAGCCGCTTTCATAATCGTAGCCCACGATGTAGGCGGGCAGCTCATTGCCGTCGTTATCGGTGATGGTGACGCTGTCGGCTTCCGTGATCAGGTAGCCGATGGTGACGATCAGGCCGTCGTCGCCGATCAGGGCACCATGACCTTCGCGCTCCGTGCCGAGCGTCTGCGCCGACCGGCGGTCCTTGGGAATGGTCGTTTTCAGGCCGACCACGGCGGACACTGCCTGCGCGACCGGCGGCGACAGATTGGACACGCCGGGCAGGCGCGCTTCGACGCCTTCCCGGCCGGCCGGGCCATGACCCGCGCCGTTCATGGAACCGTTCAACCCTCGGGCCATCGGTACACCTCCACGTCACACCTGGACGCAACCCCCTTCTGAAGGATAGGCGTCTGCCGCGCCGATTGCTATATGACGCTGCATGGCGTCCCCCGCCGATCCGTTCGAAATCACCGACGATCCTGTCCCGACTGATTCCCAGCCGGCGCGGCGTGCCGTCACGTCCACGGCCCATTTGGAGGGGCTGAACGACGAGCAGCGGCTGGCGGTTATCCACCAGGGCGGTCCGCTGCTGGTGCTGGCCGGCGCCGGCACCGGCAAGACGCGCGTGCTGACCACCCGCATCGCCCATCTGCTGATCACCGGCCGCGCCCGGCCGTCGCAGGTCCTGGCCGTCACCTTCACCAACAAGGCGGCGCGCGAGATGCTCGATCGCGTCGCCAGCCTGATCGGCGGCGCGGCCGACGGCATGTGGCTCGGCACCTTCCACGCCATCGGGGTACGCGTGCTGCGCCGCCATGCCGAGCTGGTCGGGCTCAAGAGCAACTTCACCATCCTCGACACCGACGACCAGACGCGGCTGATCAAGCAGCTGCTGCAGGCCGAGGGCATCGACGACAAGAAATGGCCGGCCCGCGTCCTGTCGGGAATCATCCAGCGCTGGAAGGACCGCGCGCTCACCCCCGACAAGGTGTCGGGCGAGGACGCCGGCGAGTTCGCCAACGGCAAGTCGGCCGACATCTACCGCCAGTACCAGGAGCGGCTCGCCGAGGTGAATGCCGTCGATTTTGGCGACCTCGTCATGCATTGCGTGTCGTTGTGGCAGAAGCATCCCGACGTCCTGGCGCAGTATCACCGCCGCTTCCGCCACATCCTGGTCGACGAGTACCAGGACACCAACGTGGCGCAGTATCTGTGGCTGCGCCTGCTGGCCCAGGGCACCCAGGACGTCTGCTGCGTCGGCGACGACGACCAGTCGATCTACGGCTGGCGCGGCGCCGAGGTCGGAAACATCCTGCGCTTCGAAAAGGACTTCCCCGGCGCCACCATCGTACGGCTGGAGCGCAACTACCGTTCGACGCCGCACATCCTGGCCGCGGCCTCGCATCTCATCGCCCACAACGAGGGCCGGCTGGGAAAGACGCTGTGGACCGAGATGAAGGACGGCGAGCGCATCTCGCTGCGCGGCGTGTGGGACGGCGACGAGGAGGCGCGCACGATCGGCGAGGAGATCGAGGCGCTGCAGCGCGACAAGCACGCGCTCAGCCAGATCGCCATCCTGGTGCGGGCGGGTTTCCAGACCCGCGAATTCGAGGAACGCTTCATCACCATGGGCCTGCCCTACCGGGTGATCGGCGGACCGCGCTTCTATGAGCGCCAGGAAATCCGCGATGCGCTGGCCTATTGCCGGGTCACCGTGCAGCCCGACGACGACCTCGCCTTCGAGCGCATCTACAACACGCCGCGCCGCGGGCTGGGCGAATCGGCGCTGCGCACCCTGCGGCTGATCCAGCGCGCCCAGAAGGTGTCGCTGTTCGAGGCGACCCGCCGCGCGCTCGAAACCGACGAGCTGAAGGCGCGGACGCGCAAGACGCTCGGCGACCTCGTCAGGAGCTTCGAGCGTTGGCGCGCCATGCTCGACGGCATCAACCACATCGAGGTGGTCGAGACCATTTTGGACGAATCGGGCTACACCGACATGCTGCGCGCCGATCGCTCGCCCGAGGCGCCGGGAAGGCTC
>JABCYT010000087.1 GCA_013290035.1 Alphaproteobacteria bacterium | reverse complement strand
CGTGGGCTTCATCCGCGACATCGTGCTGTCGGCCGTGCTCGGCTCGGGCGCGGTGGCTGACGCCTTCTTCGTGGCGTTCAAGCTGCCGAACTTCTTCCGCCGCCTGTTCGCCGAGGGCGCCTTCTCGGCGGCCTTCGTGCCGCTGTTCTCGCGCGAGCTGCAGGGCCATGGCCGCGATGCTGCTCTTACCTTCGCGCGCCAGGCCCATGCCGGGCTGCTGCTCGTGCTGGTGCCGTTCTCGGTGCTGCTGATGCTGGGCATGCCCGGCGTGATGGCGTTGCTGGCACCCGGCATGCGTAACGAGCCGAGCTTCGCCATGGCCGTCGAATTCGGCCGCATCACCTTTCCCTACCTGCTGTTCATTTCGCTCGCCTCGCTCTATGGCGGCGTGTTGAACAGCATCGACCGCTTCGCCCACGTCGCGGCGACGCCCATCCTGCTCAACCTCGCCTTGATCGGCGCGGTCCTCGGTCTCACGCCCGTGCTGCCCAACAGCGGCTATGCCGCCTCGATCGGCGTGGCGATCGCGGGCCTGCTGCAATGGCTGTGGCTGCTGATCGCCTGCGCGCGCGACGGGGTCAGCATGAGACTGGTGCGGCCGCGCTGGACCGAGCGAATAGCGCGACTGGTCAAGCTCGCAACGCCGGTGGCGATCGGCGGCGGCGTGCAGCAGATCAGCTCCATGCTCGACGTGGTGTGGGCCTCGCTGCTGCCGGTCGGCACGATCTCCGCAATCTACTACGCCGACCGCATCGCGCAGTTGCCGCTGGGCGTGGTCGGCATCGCCATCGGCACGGCGTTGCTGCCGCTGCTGGCCCGCCAGTTGCGCGCCGGCCAGGCCCAGTCGGCGATGGCCAACCAGAACCGCGCCATCGAGTTCGGCCTGATGCTGAGCCTGCCGGCGGCGCTGGCGCTGTGGCTGCTGGCCGATCCGCTCGTCCGCACGCTGTTCGAGCGCGGCCGCTTCGGGCCCGACGACACTCTGCGCACGGCGAGCGCATTGGCGGCCTATGCCCTGGGCCTGCCCGCCTTCGTGCTGGTCAAGGCGCTGACGCCGGGCTTCTTCGCCCGTGAGGACACCCGGACGCCGCTCTACATCGCGACCGCGGCGATCGTCGTGAACATCGCGCTCAACATCGTCTTTCTCTACGGCACCACGCTCGCCCAGGTCGGCGTTGCGCTCGCCTCCTCGCTGTCGGGCTGGCTGAATGCAGGCATGCTGGCCATCGTCTTGCGGCGACGCGCGCAATGGGTGCCCGACCAGCGACTGATCTCGCGCTCGATCCGCGTGGTGGGCGCGACGGCCGGCATGGGCGTGGCCTTGTGGCTCACCCTCGTCTGGCTCGCCCAGCCGCTGGCGCACGCCAATTTTTTGGGTGTCGTCACCGCGCTCGGCGTCTGCGCCGTGGGCGCCATCGCCTACGCCGCGCTGGGCGCGCTTCTGGGCGTCGTCAAACTCTCGGAGCTGCGCTTCGTGATGCGCCGCCAGCCAGGCCTCAGGTCAATCGACCCAGGCGAACAACCGTGACGCCGGGCCTGAGCGGCCGGTTGGACGAAGGCATCACCAGCACGCAATTGTCGTAAGGCGTCGTCACCGGCTCGCCGTCGTCGTGGCCCAGCACGGTGCCGGCCTCGGCGATCAGCTCCTGGCCTTCGAAGCGCCGCGCCGGCGTGAAGTTGCCGCGCTTGGTGGCGACGGCATGCGTGACCTCGACGACCCGCTGCTTGGCCGGCGTCGGCTGCTTCCAACCGGCCGGCAGGTCGGCCGCCTCGACGACCCCCGTCTCGGCCAGGAAACGCGCGGTCACGTCCTTGGCGACCACGACCGAGGACGCCCGCCAATGCTGGCCGGTCTCGATCAACAAGGCGTTCTTCGGACTCTTGGGATCGCCGAAGCCGCCATAGTCGCGCATGCGCATGCCGGCGGCGTGGCCGGAATCGCGCACGATGTCGACCGGCGTACCGACCTTCCTGGCCAGCGCCACACCTTTGTCGAGCGGGCCTGCCAGCATCAGCGGCACGCCGTCATCGTGCATGGAGTGCAAGTCGAGCAGCAGGTCGGCGCGCTCGACGAAGGGCCTCACCACCTGCGCCCGCCTGGTCTCGACGGTGTTGGCCGGCTGGTCGAGCCGGCCCCAGGTGCGGTTGAAATCCTCGTCGACCAGCCGCGACTTGAACGGCGTCTTGGCATCGAAGCTGTGATAGGCCTCGATGTTGTTGAAGGAAAAGATCAGCGTGCCCTGACGCGGCCTGAGCCCGGCCGCGAGCAGCGCGTCGACCACGACCGCGCCCGACACCTCGTTGCCGTGGGTGAGTGCCGCCACCATCACCACCGGACCCGGCTTGCCGCTGTCGAGCACATGGATGTAGGGCGCGGCGCCCTTTTCCCAGCGCCGCAGCTCGGGGAAGGCGAATTCGATCGGCGGATTGTCGGACATTCGTTCGGGACCGTCGCACTGCAAAGAAAACTTCTTGAGTTTATGGGTAGCCTGCGCCGGGCACTTCGACAACTGTGGCGTCCACATAGGATCGGGATTTCGGCCCGTTCTCGGTCCCTTGACCGGGCTCGATGCTGACGACGCGCGGCGCACGGCCCCTCAAACGGGGCGCGATCCTCAACCTTCCTTGTACCAGTTCGGCAGATCCCACGTGTTGTTGTCCCAGCCGGTCAGCTCGACCACGAGGTTGTTGGCGACGGCCGTGACCACGGGTCGGGCGACGACGGGGATCACGACCTGGTTGTTCACCGCCATCTCGCTCAGCTTGATCAGCATGGCGGCGCGCTTGACGGGATCGAGTTCGAGCTGTGCTGCCTTGTGGATGTCGTCGTATTCCTTGTTCTGCCAGCGCGTGATGTTGCGGCCCTGCCATTTGTTTTCCTTGGTGGCCGCCTCCCACGAGAGGAACTGGCGCAGGAACACTTCAGGGTCGGGCTGCTGCGGGCCGTTGTTGTACATCTGCAGGTCGCAATAGAACTTGGTGTAGGTGTCCGGGTTGGCCACGTCGGACGAGAAGAACACCGACGCGGTGACCGCCTTCACCTCGATGTCGATGCCGGCCTTCTGGCAGGCCTGCTTGACGATGGCCTGGTTCTTCTGCCGCGGCTGGTTGATCGACGTCTGGTAGACGAACTTCAGCTTCTTGCCGTCCTTGGCGCGGATGCCGTCGGCCCCCTTGGCCCAGCCCGCCTTGTCGAGCAGCGCGTTGGCCTTGTCGATGTTGAACTCGAACGTCGCGGTCTTGGAACGGAAACGTTCCGGGTTGTTGACGAAGTTCGCCGTCGCCTTTCCGGTGCGTCCGTAGATGTATTTCTCGACCGAGTCCTTGTCGACCAGCAAGGCCAGCGCCTGGCGCACCGCCGGATCGCTGAGGGTGGGATGCTTGGTCTTGAGGCTCGAGCGCTCGCCGTCGACTTCGGTCCACGGATCGGTCGAGTTGAGCTGGATATGTTCGATGCCGCCGCCCGGGGTGATGATCACCCGGCCCTTGCCGCCCTTTTCCAGTCGCAGGAGAATCTCGTCCTCGACCTGCATGTTCCAGCCGAAGTCGAACTCGCCGGTCTGCAGCACGCTGCGCGCCGCCGACACCGCATCGCCGCCGCCTTTCATCTCGATGGCGTCGAAATAGGGCCGGTTCTCCATGTGGTAGTTGGTGTTGATCACGCCCTGGACCATGTCGCCCGGCTTGAAGTCCTTGAACTTGTAGGGACCGGTGCCGACCGGCTTGAGGTTGGTCGGCGCGTCGCGCGATTTGTCGCCGATATAGTCGGCGAACAGGTGCTTGGGCAGGACGGAGCCCGCCGAAGCGACGAAGGCGTCGGCCCAGAAGGGCGTCGGCTGCGGGAATTTCACGACCACCGTGTAGTCATCGATCTTCTCGACCGTGACGTCCTTGTAGGAGCCGACGGTGACCGTGGCCGTCGCCGGGTTCTTCGAATATTGCCAGGTGAAGACGACGTCGTCGGCGGTGAACGGCTTGCCGTCGTGCCAGGTGACGCCCTTCTTCAGCTTCCAGGTCACTGACTTGCCGTCGGCGGCCAGGGTGCCGTCCTCGCGGCCCGGGATGGCTTCCGCCAGCACCGGCCGCAGGTTGCCGTCGCCGTCCCAGCCGGCCAGCGGCTCGTAGAACAGGCGCGAGCCATCCTGGTCCTTGGTGCCGACGGCGAAATGCGGATTGAGCAGGGTCGGCCCCTGCCACCACAGCACCTTCAGCAAGCCGCCGCCGCCGCGCTTGGTCGGCTTGTAGGTCGGCTTCGACTGGGCCATGGCCACGCCCGACAGGGCCAGCAGCTGCGTCGCCATCGGCGCCGTGACGCCGACCGCCGCCATCCGCCTCACAAAGGCACGCCGGGACATCCCGCCCGCCTTCACCCGGTCTAAAAGACCACGCAAATCCCATTCGTCCATGGATGCCTCCATCCAGATCATCGAAGCCGTCTCGACGCTCTCGCTATCTTGCAAGATGCGTGCAAGTCCCGGCAGCAATGGGAACAGGCCAGCGGGCGGCCGTCAATGACGGGATGCCTCCCCGGTGCTGGTTGTTCTGTGGCAGTATCGTCGGCAGATCATGAGCGAACTCGCCGCCGTCGACTCCGTCGACATCCAGATCCTCGTCGACAACGTCACGGATTCGCTGTCTTCGGTGCCCTCCTTCGTCGAAACCGAGCTTGCCGGTCTCGGACGACGGCGTAGGGCGGCCTGGGTGCTGGGCGGCGGCTGCCTGTGTTGCGCCGCACACGGTCTTTCCTGCCTGCTCACGCTGCGCGGCGGCGCCAGCGTGCATACGGTGCTTTTCGATACCGGGCCGGAAGACCGCACCTTCGAGCAGAATGCCTCGCGACTGGCGGTCGATCTCGGGGCTGTCGAGGCCATGGTGCTGAGCCACGGCCACTGGGATCACGCCGGCGCCATGCTGCGCGCGCTGCAACTCGTGCGCGACCGCAACGGCGGGCGCGACGTTCCGTGCTACATGCACCCCGACATGTTCCGCAGTCGCGCCGCCAAACTGCCGGATGGTTCGTTCCGGCCGATGGAGGACGTACCATCGGTCGCCGCCCTGGAAGCCAATGGCGGCCGCGTCGTCTCCTCGCGCGCCGCCCAGACGATCGCGGGCGACACGGTGTTCGTCAGTGGCGAAATCCCGCGCACGAGCGGATTCGAGATCGGCCTGCCCGGCCAGCATCGCCGCACCGAAGACGGCACGGGCTGGGAGCCCGACGAGCTCCTGATGGACGAGCGCTTCATCGCCGTGAACGTGCGGGACAAGGGTCTGGTCGTCCTCACCGCCTGCAGCCATGCCGGCGTGATCAATGTGCTGAGCCATGCGCGCGCGTGCTTTCCCGGTGTGAAACTGCATGCGGTCCTGGGCGGCCTGCATCTCAGCGGCATCAACGAACGGGTCATCCCGCAGACCGTCAAGGCGCTGCACGGCTTCGATCTCGACGTCATCGCCGCCGGCCACTGCACCGGCTGGCGCGCCACGGCCGCCCTTGCCAGCGCCTTCGGCGACACCAAGCTGGCCCCTCTGGCGGTGGGCAAGCGGCTGCGGTTTTGAGCTGACCGCCTGACCGCTGGGGTGCACGCGCTTTGCCTTGATTCCGCCGGCGACTTGCGTCATACCGCGCCGCCCTCGCCTTCCACCGGCGGGGTGCGCGGAGGTCCAAACCCCGCGCCCTTCCACCTTGAGCGGAGTCCACATCCCATGCCCGACGTCACCACGGCCGCGCCCAACACCCACCTGGCGCCCTACGCCGCCCGCAGCCTGAAAGGCCGCATCCTGTCCGGCGTGCAGCCGACCGGCAATCTCCACCTCGGCAACTATCTCGGCGCGATTCGCAACTTTGCGCGCCTGCAGCACGACTACGAATGCCTCTATTGCGTGGTCGACCTCCACGCCATCACCCAGCCGCAGGATCCCAAGCTTCTGGCCGCCCAGACGCGCGAGATCGCATCTGCGTTTTTGGCCGCCGGTGTCGACGGCAAGAAGCAGATCATCTTCAACCAGTCGATGGTGCCGGCGCACGCTCAGCTCGCCTGGGTGTTCAACTGCGTGGCCCGTGTCGGCTGGATGAACCGCATGACCCAGTTCAAGGAGAAGGCCGGCAAGGACCGCGAGAACGTCTCGCTCGGCCTCTTCGCCTATCCGGCGCTGATGGCAGCCGACATCCTGATCTACAAGGCCACGCACGTGCCGGTCGGCGAGGACCAGAAGCAGCACCTCGAGCTGACGCGCGACATCGCCATCAAATTCAACAACGACTTCAACGCGCCGGATTTCTTCCCGATCACCGAGCCGCTGATCTTCGGCGCCGCCACGCGCGTCATGAGCCTGCGCGACGGCACCAAGAAGATGAGCAAGTCCGACCCGTCGGACTATTCGCGCATCAACCTCACCGACGACGCCGACGCCATCGCCCAGAAGATCCGCCGCGCCAAGACCGATCCGCTGCCGATGCCGGAGACCCTGGCCGACGCCGAGAAGCGGCCCGATGCCGACAATCTTTTGGGCATCTATGCCGCCCTGGCCGACCGTGAGAAGGAAGACGTGATCGGTGAATTCGCGGGCTCGCAATTCTCCGAGTTCAAGGCGGCGCTGACCGAGCTGGCGGTGGCCAAGCTCGGCCCCGTCGGCGCGGAGATGCAGCGCCTGATGAAGGATCCCGGCCATGTCGACGCCGTGCTGCACGACGGCGCCGAGCGCGCCGCAGCCCTCGCCGCGCCGATCCTGGCGGAGGTCTACCGCACGGTGGGGTTCTTGAAGCCTTAGTCGCTTCTCAGCCGCGGCGGCGTCAGGTGGTTGGGCGGCGGCGGCTTCAGGAACAGCAACAGGATCAGGCCCGCCGTCAGCACCCAGGCGACGATCCAGAAGGCGTCGATATAGGCCAGCACGTAGGCCTCGCGTCGCACCAGGTTGTCGAGCGTCAGGATGGCTGCGCCGGTCGAATGGCCGACGCTGCTCGCTCGATCGCCGAAGAGCTGTGAAAGCTGCGCGGTGCGTTGCTCTGCCAGATCGGCGCCCGTCTGGAGGTGCAGGCCGGTCAGGTTCGAGGTGACCTGTTCCTGGATGCGGACGAAACTTTGGATGAAGGCCGAGCCAATCTCGCTGCCGAGCAGGCGGCCGGTCTGGATCAGGCCGGCGATCGTGATCGCCCGGGCGGGCGTGATGTTGGAGACACTGAAGATCACTACCGAGGTGATGGAGAGCGCGAGACCGACGGCTTCGACGAGCTGCGAGGGCAGGAAGTCGTCGCCGGCCCAGTCGTGCGTCAACCCTGTCTCCATCCAGCTGCCGACCGCCTGCGTCGCCAGGCCGACGGCAAGCAGCAGGCGCGCGTCGAGGTAGCGCAGAGCCCAGGCCAGGAAAGGCACGAGCAGGATCTGAGGCAGGGCGACCCAGTTGAGCACGTCACCGATCTGCAGCGACCGAAGGCCCTGCACCCGCTCGAGATAGTCGGGCAGGATGAAGCTGGTGGCCGTGCTGCCGAATACGAAGAGGGTAATCATAACCGGCGGTATGCAGACGTTGCGATCGAGCAGCGCCTTGAGGTCGATGAGCGGCCGCTCGACCACAAGTTCGTTCACGACAAAAGCCGCCAGCAGCAACCCGCCGGCCAGCAACAGGCCGATGATGGTGCCCGAGTTCAACCAGTCCAGCCGGTTTCCCTGGTCGATGCCGGCATAAAGCAGCGCCAACCCGACGCCAGCGAATATGATGCCCGACCAGTCGCCTTGGCGAAGCCCGCCGAGATCGGGCGGTTCGCGCCGCATGCCCAGGCAGATCAGCCCCATCATCAGGAGCGTGAGCGGGATGTTCTGCCAGAAGATCCACTCCCACAGCCCGTTCTCGTCATAGAAGGCCTCGATCGAGGACGAGATGTTTTGCGAGAAGGCAAAGCGGAAGGCGTAGGCCGCCAGGCCCCAGGTCCACCAGCGCGGCGGCAGTTCACGCAGGATGAAGCCGATGGCCGACGGGATGAAGGTCCCCACGGCAAGGCCGCGCACGATCTGAAGCGCCAGCTGCAGCGAAGGGTCACGCGTGAGCGGCGGCATGATGGACGAGATCAAAAAGATCGCACTCGACCACAGCAGGATGCGGCGTGGGCCCAGGACGATGCTGAACCACGCGGCCGACAGGCAAACCACCATTTGGGAGGCGCCGAAAGCAGTCGACAGCCACGAGGCCTCGTCGAAGCCAAGCGACAGGCCGCCGCGGATATCGGCCAGCCCGACCGTGGTCACGCGTGTGTTGATGGTCGAAATGAACGCGCCGACCACGACGGCGGCGACACCCAGCAGCGGATGGTAGGCGGCAACGGACGGCGTTGCGGTCGACGCCGGTGCGACGGTCATGGCGCCGCCGGCTTGTCGGTGTGAATCGTGGCGATCACCGACATCCCGGGCAGCAGCCGTCCGAATAGCGGATGGCCTCGATCGAGCACGATCTTCACCGGAATACGCTGGACCACCTTGGTGAAATTGCCGGTAGCGTTGTCGGGCGGCAGCAGGCTGAATTGCGAGCCGCTGGCCGGCGAGATGCTGTCGACGCGGCCGGTAACCACCACGCCCGGGAAGGTATCCACGGTGATGCTGGCCGGCTGGCCGATCGCCACCCGCGTGAGCTGGGTCTCCTTGTAGTTGGCGACCACCCACACCGTGTCGAGCGGCACGACCGAGATCACCTGCATGCCCGGCCGTACATACTGTCCGGTGCGCACGCCGCGCTCGCCGACCATGCCGTCCACCGGCGACTCGATGCGCGTGTAGCCGAGCGTGATCCGGGCCAGCGCCAGCATCGCCTGCTTGGACTTGAGGTCGGCCCGCAGCTGCAGCTCCTGGGTGTCGAGCACCGCCATCTGGCTACGCTGGGCTTCGAGCTCGTCGCGAGCGCGCGCCAGCGTCGCCTGGAAGCGCTTCTCGTCGGCGGTGGCCTGCTCGAGCCGCTGGCGCGTGCCGTAGGTGCTTGCCACCAGGTTTTGCTGGCGAACCTCCTCGAGCCGGGTGCGCTCGACATCGGCCTGGGTCGCCGTAATGGCGCTTTGCGCCGCGGCGATCTGGGCGTGCTGCTCGGCCTTGCGCGACTTCAGGTTCTCGATCGCCGCTTCCGCCGCCGCGACATCGGCCTCGGCCTGGTCGACGCGGGCCTTGTAGTCATCGTCCTCGATCTGGACCAGAAGCTCTCCGGCTTTGACGCGCTGGAAATCGTTGATGGGCACCTTGGTAAGATAGCCCTCGATCTTGGCGCTGAGCGGCGTGAGGTCGCCTTTGACGTAGGCATCGTCCGTGGTCTGCGCGACGTGCGCGCCGACCCAGGCGTCCCAGCGCGACGCGAACAGGATCGCGACCAGCGCGGCGATGGCAAGGATGCCAAGCCTGACTGAAAGCCCGAGCAGTTGCCTCAGGCGTTCGGGCGTGATCCATCGGAAGGAGATGCTGGGCAACATCGATCGTGCGCTCCCGTAAACGAGCCTC
>JABCYT010000086.1 GCA_013290035.1 Alphaproteobacteria bacterium | reverse complement strand
CGTCGCGCGCGCCCGGATGCCGGTCGGGTCGGCGAGCCAGGCGGCGATGCGCGGCCTGGCGTCGGCGGGATCGGCGAGCGGCTTGCCGTCGCCGTGATAGTCCATGGCGAAGGCCGCGTAGCCCAGCCCGGCGAGACGCGCGGCGATCTTCTTGGTGTGCCCGGTGAGGCCCAGCCCTTCATGGCAGACCAGCACGCCGGCCCGCTTTCCGGGCTTGCTGTCGTCGACGACGTACTGGCCGACCAGGCGCGCGCCATCCGCCCGGTATTCGATGTCTTGTGTAAGCATGTCCCGAGTTCTCCGTCCCCGCCGGACAGTAGCGGAGCCGGCTTGACCCGCCAACGGCCCGCCGCCACAAGTCGGCTCCCATGGTCGATTCTGCCACTCCCGTCGTTCGCTTCGCGCCCAGCCCTACGGGATTGCTGCATGTCGGAAATGTGCGCGCGGCCTTGTTCAACTGGCTGTTCGCCAAGCGGCATGGCGGAACCTTCATCCTGCGCCTCGACGACACCGACCGCGCGCGCAGCAGGCCTGAGTACGAGGCCGCGATCGAACGCGACCTGCAGTGGCTCGGCCTCGATTGGGTGCGCAAGGAGAAGCAGTCGGACCGCTTGGCGCACTACGACGCGGCGCGCGACAAGCTGATCGCCGCCGGCCGGCTCTATGCCTGCTACGAGACGCCGGAGGAGCTCGAGTTCAAGCGCAAGCGCCTGCTCGCCCAGGGCCGGCCGCCGGTCTACGACCGCGCGGCGCTAAGGCTCTCCGACGCCGACCGCGCGCGCCTCGAAGGCGAGGGCCGTCGCCCGCACTGGCGGTTCAAGCTGGCCGCCGAGGAAGTGCGCTGGGACGATCTGGTGCGCGGGCCGCAGCATATCGACGAGGCGAGCCAGAGCGACCCGGTGCTGGTGCGCGCCGACAGCAGCTACCTCTACAGCTTCACCTCGGTGGTCGACGATATCGCCTTCGCCATCACCCATGTCATCCGCGGCGAGGATCACGTCACCAACAGCGGCGCGCAGATCCAGATGTTCCGCGCGCTCGGCGCAAGCGAGCCCGGCTTTGCCCATCTGCCGCTGCTGGTCGATGCGGCAGGCGGCGGCTTGAGCAAGCGCGCCGGCTCTTTGTCGGTCGGCGAGTTGCGCGAGCGCGGGCTCGAGGCGCTGGCGGTCGCCGCCCTCCTGGCGCGTCTCGGCACCGCCGATCCGGTCGAGCCGGTGACGTCGCTCGATGCGTTGGTGGCGACCGTCGATTTCGCGCGTGTGGGCCGTGCCGCCGCACGTTTTTCCGAGGACGAGCTCGCCCATCTGAGTGCGCGCACGCTCCATCTGTTTCCCTATGAGGCGGTGCGCGAGCGCCTGCCGTCGAGTATCAGCGAAGCTCTCTGGCTCGCCGTGCGCGGCAACCTCACGACGCTGGCGGACGCCGGGACGTGGGCTGACATCGTCAACGGCTCGCTGGCGCCCGTGCTCGAGGATCCTGCCTTCCTCGAGGAGGCTGCGGCGCGATTGCCGGCCGAACCGTGGACTGAGACCACCTGGAAGGAATGGACGGCGGCGGTGTCGGCCGCGACCAAGCGCAAGGGCCGCGCGCTGTTCCACCCGCTCAGGCTCGCGCTGACGGCGCGCGAGACCGGCCCCGAGATGGCGCGACTCCTGCCGCTGATCGGTCGGGCGAAGGTCGCGGCCCGCCTCAGGGGGCAGACGGCATGACGAAGGCGGCGAGGCCCAGCACCAGGAACAAGAGCGCCGCCACCGCGTGCACGATCTTGAGGGGCAGGCGCCTGGCGATGGCGTCGCCGAACAGCACGACCGGTGCGTTGACCAGCAGCATGCCGACCGTGGTGCCGGCGGTGACGAGGACCAGCGAATTGAAGCGCGGCGAGCGCCACGGTGGCGATCTGCGTCTTGTCGCCGATCTCGACGATGAAGAAGGCGACCAGAGTGGCAAGGAACGCGCCGGCCTGACGCGCCGCCTGCGGGCCGTCGTCGGCCTTGTCGGGGACCAGGCACCAGCCGGCCATCGCGATGAATGCCGCGCCCAGGATCCAGCGCATCGTGTCGGCGCCGACCCAGCCCGCGACGGCGGCGCCTAGCCACGCGGCGAGCGCATGGTTCGCCAGAGTGGCCAACAGGATTCCCAGGATGATCGGTAGAGGCTTGCGATAGCGCGCCGCCAGCATCAGCGCGAGCAACTGCGTCTTGTCGCCGATCTCGGCGACGGCAATCACGGCGGCGGAGACGAAAAACGCTTCCATTGGCGCGCATTTGCACAGAAAGAACGCATCGGATAAACTACTGACATGTCGTTCCTTCTATTCCCCGGCGCCGCCACTGCGCGATGTAACTGAAGTCGCCGCCCCTTCACGGGCGGCCGGACTTCGTACATTGCTGATCGGGGAGTAGGGGCCATGTCCCTCGTCATCTACAACACGCTGTCGCGCGACAAAGAACCGTTCGCACCGCTCGATGCAGGGCATGTGCGCATGTATGTCTGCGGCCCGACCGTCTACGACTATGTGCATATTGGCAATGCGCGGCCCGTCGTGGCGTTCGACGTGCTCTACCGGCTGCTTAAGCGGCGCTATCCGCGCGTCACCTACGTGCGCAACATCACCGATATCGACGACCGCATCATGGTGCGGGCGGTCGACAATGGCGAGACGATCGAGGCGCTGACCTCGCGCACATCAGGCGCCTATCAAAGCGACATGCTCCGGCTGGGCGCGCTTGCGCCCGACGTCGAGCCGCGCGCCACTCAATACGTCGCCGACATGGTCGCCATGATCCGGCGCCTGGTCGACAACGGCCACGCCTATGCGGCCGAAGGCCATGTCCTGTTCAGCGTCCCCAGCATGAGCGATTACGGCCGCCTGTCGCGCCGCAGCCGCGACGAACTTGTCGCCGGCGCGCGGGTCGAGGTGGCGCCCTACAAGAAGGACCCCGCCGACTTCGTGCTGTGGAAGCCCTCGGCCGACGACCAGCCGGGCTGGCCCAGTCCATGGGGCCGCGGCCGGCCGGGCTGGCACATCGAATGCTCGGCGATGAGCGCCCGGCATCTGGGCGAGACATTCGACATCCATGCCGGCGGACTCGACCTGATCTTCCCGCACCACGAGAACGAGATCGCGCAGAGCCGCAGCGCCTTCGGCCACGCCATCATGGCGAAGTACTGGATGCACAATGGCTTCCTGAACATTTCCGGCGAGAAGATGAGCAAGTCGCTCGGCAACTTCTTCACCGTGCACGAGCTCCTGGATCAGCATCCTGCCGAGGCGATCCGGCTGCTGCTGCTCACGGCCCACTACCGCCAGCCGCTCGACTTCACGCATGAGGGGTTGACGCAGGCCAAGGCGACGCTCGACCGCTGGTATGGCGCACTGCGCGGCAAGGACGCCAGGCTCGGGAATTCCGTGCCGCAATCTGTCGAGGATGCGCTGAACGACGACCTCAATACGCCGCTCGCCATCAGCGCCCTCCATGCGCTCGGCGATCCGGCCGAATTGCGTGCCGGTGCCAACGCCCTCGGCCTGTTGCAGCAGGACCCCGAGGCCTGGTTCCGTTGGACGCCCGCCGGCTCGGCGGGCCCGAGCGATGCTGAGATCGAGACCGCGATCGTCGCCCGTCAGGCTGCGCGCAAGGCCCGCGACTTCAAGGAGTCCGACCGCATCCGCGACGAGCTCAAGGCCAAGGGCGTGATCCTGGAGGACGGCGCGACAGGCACGACCTGGAAGCGGGGTTAGGGCCCAAGAACGACGACGCGGCGCCTCAACGCCCTCTCCCCGCTGCGCGGCGGAGAGGGCCCTTGATCTATCCCGCGTGCGGCATCTTCCTTTCAGGCCCAAGCTCGTAGCACTTCACCGTGACGGTGCTGGGACGAAGCGCGCGTAGGCCCTTGAGGAACGCCGCCATGTGCGGCGTGGCGAAGTGGTCTTTCAGCGCCTGCTCGTCCTCCCACAGTTCGCGCACGCGCATGAGGTCGGGCTCGAGCAGGTCGAAGGCATAGTCGTAGCCGCCGCAACCGGGCTCACGTCGCGACGCCTCGATCATCGGCCGTGCCACGATGCGCACCTGTTCTGCCTGCGCCGAATCGAACCGGGCCTCGGCAAGCACGACCAGCATGTCGATCTCCTTCAGCCTTTCTCGAACAATACGCTCTGCACGGCGCGCCTTCGACGCGGCATTCACGAGCGCGCACCGCTTGACAGGCAGCGATTTTGTATTTAACAAGTATGTTAAATATGGACACGCTCTCTCAAACCTTCTCGGCCCTCGCCGATCCGACCCGCCGCGCGCTGCTGGCGCGGCTGGCCACGGGTGCCGCGACCGTGGGCGAGCTCGCCGAACCCTTCGACATGTCGCTGCCGGCAGTGTCGCGGCATCTCAAGGTGCTGACCGATGCAGGCCTGATCGAACGCCATGCCGAGGCGCAGTGGCGGCGCTGCGAGCTGCGCGGCGAGGGCTTTCGCGCCGCCGCGGATTGGATCGAGTTCTATCGCCGCTTCTGGGAGCAGCAGTTCGATAAGCTCGACGCCTTCCTGAAGCGGACCGTGCCGAAAGCGCCCAAAGCCGACCCAGCAAAGGGGAAAGACGATGGCCGCCGTCGTTGACGATCGCACGCTTCGCCTGACGCGCCGCTTCGACGCGTCGCCCGAACGCCTGTTCGATGCCTGGACCGACCAGGAGCAATTCGCCGAATGGTTCGGCCCCAAGGGCGTGACGACGGTCTACTGCGATCTCGATCCCCGGACCGGCGGCGCCTGGCGGCTGCTGGGACGCAATACCGAACGCACCTTCGCGGTCTCCGGCCGGTATCTCGAGGTCAAGCGGCCGGAGCGCCTGGCCTTCACCTTTGCCTGGCACGACAAGGGCGATCATGCCCAGCCGCGCGAGCACGAGACGACGGTGACGCTCGACTTCAGGCCCGTCGCCGGCGGCAAGACCGAGATGACCATGGTCCAGACGCGCTTCCTCGACGAGACCACGACCGCCGATCACAACCGCGGCTGGGACAGTTCCTTCGACAAGCTCGACGCCCTGCTCGGGAGGACGGCATGACGACACCTCGCATCGTTTCCCGCGCGGAATGGCTGGAAGCCCGCAAGGCCCATCTCGCCAAGGAGAAGGAGTTCACGCGCGCCCGCGACGAGCTGGCGCGACAGCGACGCGAACTCCCCTGGGTGAAGGTCGAAAAGCCCTACACCTTCGATGCGGCCGAGGGGCGGGTCTCTCTCGGCGACCTGTTCGGCGGCAAGGGCCAGCTCCTGATCTACCACTTCATGATGGGACCGGATTGGGAGGAGGGGTGCCCGAGCTGCTCGTTCTGGGCCGACAATTTCAACGGTGTCGATGTGCATCTGGCGCACCGCGACACCGCCCTGGTCGCCGTATCGCGTGCACCGCTGGCCAAGATCGACGCCTACAAGAAGCGCATGGGCTGGACGTTCCGCTGGGTGTCGTCGGCCGGCAGCGACTTCAACTTCGACTATGACGCGTCGTTCAAGCCGGACGAGGAGGGCCTGCTCTACAATTTCGGCACGATCAAACCCTTTGGCGAGGAGACCCCGGGGATCAGCGCCTTTCGCCGTGGCGACGGTGGTGAGATCTATCGCACCTATTCGACCTACGCGCGCGGTCTCGACATGCTGAACGGCGCTTATCACCTGCTCGACCTCACCGCGAAGGGACGTGACGAGCAAGAGCTGCCCTGGCCGATGGCCTGGGTGAAGCGGCACGACAGCTACTGATTTTCTTTTTTCGGAGGGGAAGATGACGGACATCAAGGTTCACGGCCTGCCGCCCAGCACCTTCACGCGCACGGTGCTGCTCGCCTGCCACGAAAAGCGCATCGGCTACGAGCTCGTACCGGTCATGCCGAACGACATCGCCGCGATCAATCCGTTCCGGAAGATCCCGGCGATCACCCACGGTGATCTCGTCCTTTACGAGTCGACGGCGATCCTGCGCTATCTCGACCGCACTTTCCCCGGGCCGAAGCTGTGGCCTGACGATTCCCGCGGCATCGCGCTCTGCGACCAATGGATCAGCGCCATCTGCGATTCGCTGGTCCATGCCGCGTTGCGCTACATGGCGTCGCGCTACGGCTTCCTGCCGGCGCCGGCCGAGATGCAACAGCAGTATCTCGACAAGACGCGCGAATTCCTGCCGATCTTCGACCGCCAGCTCGGCAAGACACGCTATCTCGCCGGCGAGGCGATGACGGCGGCGGACCTCTTCCTGGCGCCGCTCTATTTCTATTTCCCCGACATTCCCGAGCTGAAGGCGATCGCCGATGCAGCGCCGAATTGCGCCCGCTGGGGGCGCGAGATGGCGGCGCGGCCAAGCGTGTTGGCGACCGAGCCGGCCGACAAGCCGCGGCTTGCCGCCTGAAGGAGACGACATTGGCCACCATCCAGATCTACGGCGTGCCGCCCAGCCCGTTCACCCGCGCCACGCGTCTCGCGGCGCGCGAGAAGGGGGTCGACTACGAGCTGGTCCCGACAAGGCCGGGCGAAACTGCGCCAGTCAATCCGCTGGGCAAGATCCCGATGATGAAGCACGGCGACTTCACGCTCTACGAATCGCCCGCCATCGTGCGCTACATCGACCGCACGTTCGACGGCCCGCCGCTGTGGCCCAGGGACGCCAAGGGATCGGCGCTATGCGACCAGTGGCTGAGCGTGGTCTGCGATTCGATGGTCCAGACCGCCCTGGCCGGCGTCATCGCCCCGCGCTTCGGCATCATTCCCGGCACCGAGGAGGGCATCCAGGTCGCGCTGAAACGCTCGGAGCGGGTGGTGGGCATCTTCGACAAGCATCTGGCGGACCACCGTTTTCTTGCCGGTGAACAAGTGACGGCGGCCGATCTCTTCCTGGTGCCGATCTTTTTCTATTTTCCTGAAATTGCGGAGTTGAAAGCACTGGGCGAAGCATCACCTAATTGTGGCCGGTGGGCGCGCGACATGGGCGCCCGGCCAAGCGTCAAGGCAACCGATCCACAATTCAGGGGACTCAACCGATGACCCAATCAACGCTCCACAAGGCGACATGGCAGGGCAAGACGATTGCCGAGAGCGACCGCACCCTCGAGGTTGGCGGCTATATCTATTTCCCACGCGAGACGGTGCGCATGGACCTGCTCAAAATCGCGCCCAAGACCCCGAGCGATCTTGAATGCCCGCACGGTGTGCAGTTCTACGACGTCGTCGAAGGCGACGCGAAAAGCCCGCGCGCGGCGTGGTCCTATCTCGCACCGCAGCCCAAGATGAAGCCGGTCGACCACTGGATCGGCTTCTGGGAAGACGTGGCTATTCAGTAGGGCTGGGGGCGCGCGACTCCAGTCGCGCGATCTTCCTTTGATCTAGCCAAAGACGCGCCACTTCAGCGCGGAGGTTACTCCGCGCGCAGTGGAGCGCCCCCAGCTAGTTCGTCGGCGAGATCGCCGTGACCATCAGCGGCGTCCTGAGGCCGATCACCACGTCGCCGACCTTGGCCTTCTTCAGCATTTCCTGCTTGGCGGGCGTGTTGGCCCGGTAGGTGTGGACGACGCCGCCGATGCCGTCGATCACCGAGACGGTGTTGTTGGCAAGGTCGACGCCGACAACCGTGACCGTGAAGCGGCCGGACTCGATATCGTTGGCGCTGGCCGGTTTCATCGACTCGCGACGCTCTTCCTTGGAACCCGGGCCCTTCTGGCGCAGGTTCAGGATCGTCACGATCTGATTGTAGGTGACGTTGGCCATCGAGCCGTCCTGGATGGCGGCGAGATTGCCGACGCTGTCGGCGACCGGCACGGCGACGAGCTGGCCGTCGGGCAGCAGGAAGGCCACCGTACGGCCCTCGGGGTCGACCGATTCGATCGTCACCCGCTGCGTGACCGTGTCATTGAACGCCATTCCTGCGCGCGGCACGGCCTGGACCTGGGCCGACGCCTGCCGCTCGGGCAGTGTCGTCCCCACCGCCAGCACTGCCGCAAACAGCGAAACGCCCGCGGCCCACTTCATCGAACGGATAGTCATCGGCGTGTACCTCGCAAAACCTCTAACGCGCCGGACAATAGCGATCCGAACCGGCGACGCAACCTCCAAGCCGGGTCTGCAGGATGGGGAAAGTCAGCCGAAATGCGCCAGCACGGCCCGGGCCACCGCGTCGGGCTGGTCGAGATAGGCGAGATGCCCGGCTTCGGCGACGGTTTCGATGCGCGTCGCGCCGTTGATCCCGGCGGCGAACTTCTTTGCATAGCTCGGCGGCAGAACGGCGTCGCGGTCGCCCCACAGGATCAGGGTCGGGGCGGCGATCAGGCCGAGGCGTTTTTCCAGCCGCGTGTTGCCGAGCGGCCAGAAGGCCCGGGCGGCGGCCTCGGAGGCGCGGACCATCTCGATCGGCCACTCGATCGAATTGGCGCCTTCCGGCGCGGCGATCAGTGCGTTCCACTTCTCGCCGTTTGCGCACATCAGGCCGGCCACGTTGTCCTTGCGCTGCGCCCAGGGATCGGTGGCCGGTTCCTGGTCGTCGAACAGGCCGAACGGCGCGATCAGCACCAGCTTGGCGACAAGGCCCGGGAAGATCGCCGCCATCTCCGCGGCGAACGCGCCGCCCACCGAAGCGCCGATCAGATCGGCGCCAGCGAGGCCCGCCTTGTCGATGAGCTGGCGAACGGCCAGCACCCAGTCGAGATGCGTGTCGAGTTCGGTATGGCCGGTCGCGCCGGGATAGCCGGGCAGCGAGGGCACGATCACCGTGCGCGTTTCGGCGAGCTTGTCCAGGAAGGGCAGCCAGCGCGGCAGGCCACCCAAGCCGGCGAGAAAGCCGAGCTTGGGGCCGTGGCCCTTGGTCCAGACGCGGCAGGGATGGCCGTTGACCTCGACGGTCGCAGCCTGCGGTTCCGACACGGGCTTACTCCGCCGCAGCGAGCTGCGGGCGGAACGCCGGGACGGCCGCGCGCTGGCCCTTGGCCAGCGGCTTGGGCCACCATTTGTCTTCCCACTCGCCGAACAGGTCCTTGACCTTGGGCATGACCTTCTCGGCGAACATCCGCGTGTTGTACTTGGTGGTGTCCTTGCTCATGTTGCCGTACTGCAGCAGAAGCATGAGGTGGCCGACGTTCAGGCTGGTTCCGACGTGGCGGATCTGCTCGACCACTTCGTCCGGCGAGCCGATCAGGACATAGCCGCCGTCGACGATGTCCTTCATGTTGGTGGCCTTGAGGCTGGCCTTCGTCGCCGGGTTGGCGAGGTTGGCGGCCTTGGTCATCATGCCTTCGATGCCGGCGCGCTGCGTCGCTTCCGTGGTGTAGCCCGGCGGCAGCGCGAAGCGCGCATCGACATGCAGGCAGCGGCCGTAAAAATACTCGGCCGGTTCCGTATAGAGGTCGAGCGCCTGCTGGCGACTTTCGGCGACGCCGACGAACTGCAGGAAGCCCGCGCGGTAGGGATTGCGGTCCTTGCCGAGCTTGGCCATCTCGTTCCAGAAGCCCTGCATTGTCGTCAGGCCGGCCTTGTAGCCGTA
>JABCYT010000085.1 GCA_013290035.1 Alphaproteobacteria bacterium | reverse complement strand
GGCGCCAACACGGTCTATGGCAAGGGCCCGATGTTCGTCATCATCGGCCCCGAGCATGCCGCGACCTTGAAGCGCGACGGCTACAGCATCGACAGCATCCGCGAGGAGCTGTTCAAGCGCTCGCGCGTCCATGCCTCGCGGATTTCGCCGGAGAACCAGGACACCTACATCAGCACCGGCCACAAGCCGGACGGCGACTGGTTCACGATCGGGCGGACACCGCAGGACATCCACATCACGGTGGCCGGCGGCCCGGGCAAGCATTCGGCTTTCATCCCGTCGTTCGGCGGCACGACCGTCGCCTCCGTGCGCATCGCCGGATGAGCGACCCGGGATGAGCGAGTGGTGCGGCTGGCCGATCGTCGATGACGCGGCCGGCTGGGAGACCGCGCAACAGATCCTGACCGATGCCGAGCTGTCGGACGGCCTGCCGCTGGTGCCGCCGACCCGCCGCCGCCTCGAGGCGATGGTTGCAGGCGTTGCCGGGCGCAGCGAGTCGCATGGCCTGATGCCGCCCATGTTCGGCGACATCACGGCCGATTCGATCGCCTACCAGTGCGTCATCGCCGGCTGTCGCCCGGCCGAGCTGCCGATCGTGCTGGCGGCGGCCGAAGCGATCCTCGAGCCCGATTTCAACCTCTTGGGCATCGCCACCACGACCGGCACGGCCTGCGTGGCGCTTTGCGTGCACGGCGCCATCGCCCGCCAACTCGGCGTCAATGCCGGCACCAATTGCCTGGGGCCCGGCAACCGCGCCAATGCCAGCATCGGCCGAGCCCTGCAGCTCAGCATCCGCAATGTCGGCGGTGCGCGATCCGATGTCGGCGACATGGCGACGATGGGCCAGCCCGGCAAGTACACGCTGTGCTTCGCCGAACGCAACGACGGGCCCTTCCCCACCCTCACCGCGCGCCGCGGCCTGGGCGCCGACGCGAGCGCGATCACGGTGATGGGCGTTTCCGGCACCGCCGAAGTGCTGCCCGGCGACGGCGAGGGTGCCACGCCCGAGGCCATCCTCTCGCCGATCGCGACGGCGATGCGGGCGGCCATCGTCATGTCGAGCATGAGCCGCAGGAACGAGCGCGGCGAGCAGGTCTTCCTGCTGCCGCTGGAAATGGCGCACAAGATCGTGCGTCACGACGGCTGGGATATCGCCCGCGTGCAGCGCTACCTGTTCGACGAGGGCCAGGGCGTGGCGCGCGCGCCCGACGCCATCCACGCCATCGTCACCGGCGGCGCCGGCTACAAGATGAGCTACCTGCCGATCTGGGGCGGCGGCTCGCAGACGGTAACCCGGCTGCTTCACGGCGCCGCGTAGGCAATGTACCTGGCGATATTCCAGCTTCCATCGGGCTGTCGGCGGAACACGTCGAGCCCTGGCTCGCGCGATTCCTCGGTTTTCGCACCGGCGGAAATCACCTTGAGTGTCCAGACAAGCCGAACGACCGCCATGTCGCCCGAGACGATAATTTCCTTGATATCGAGGGCATAGCCGAACGTCCTCGTCGGATCGGCGAGCGATCGGTGCAGCAGGCCGCACAGGGTCGGATAATCGCGTTCGGGAAATCCGCGATAGTCGTAGACGAGATCGGGCGCGAAGAGATCACAGATGTGCGATGCGTCGCGCGCGTTGAAATCGCTCGTCCATTTTGCCAAGGCGGCGCGTATCGCTGTTTCCGCCTGATCGCCGGACTGCGCCGATACCGGCGCCACGGCGCCCGCCAGCAGAGCCACAGCGGCCGCAATCGCCAAGCTGCGACTTCCTAGGCCTTCCATCCGATCCATTCGCTGATCCCGCGGCCCATCACCCACGCCAAGTCATCGCCTTTGAGCCACGGCAGCTCTTCGGTGAACATCGTGACGCCCTGGCGATAACTGCAGGGCAGCCGGGAAAGGTCCGTCCCCCAGAAGGTGCGCTTGGGCCCGAAGGCGTCGAAGACGCGGCGGATATGGGGATGCACCGAGCGGAAGGGATAGGTCTTGTCGGCGGCATAGCACGGCATCGCCGACACCTTGGCCGCCACGTTGGGTCGCGTGGCGAGCGCCAGCACCCTGTCGAGGCTCGCGAAGTTGGTGGCCTCGGTGACGTCCTTACCGCTCTTCAGGCCAAGATGGTCGAGCACCAACCGCAGGCCGGGATAGCGCTCGGCGACCTTGTCCGCGAGGTGCATGTATTCGTGATGGAACAGCACCATCGCCGGAATGCGGTGCTTTTCCAGCTCGCCCCACACCCAGTCGAAGCGGCCGTCGAGCAGCGGCTGGCGCAGCACCTCCGTGTGAAAGGTGAGGCGCACGCCCAGCATGCCCTTCTGCTTCTTCCAGCCCGCCAGCACCTCGCGCGCGCCGGGCGCATCGGGATCGAAGCGGCCCATGATGCAGAAGCGGTCGGGATGGCTGCTCGCGGCGTCGATGGCGAGGTCGTTGCGATCGCCTTCCCACGACGGCGGCACGATGACGACGCCGTCGACGCCCGCCTTGTCCATCTCCGCCAAAAGTTCCTGCTTGCCGAGCGGCGACGCGCGGTGCGGTGCGGCGCGCGCGGGCCACGGCCGCTCGGCCGTGTTGGCGCCCCAGATATGGACCTGTGCATCGACGACTTTCATCGGTTTCTCCCTAGCGCCAACCCAGCGCGGCGCGCAGCCATCTTGCGATCAGCCACATGCCGAAGCCCCACAGCGCGTAGACCAGCGGCACCACGGCCAGGCCAGGCAGGCGAAAGCCGCCGCCCACTGGAGCGCCCTTGATCGGAAATACGATGAACCAGTTGACGAGCGTGACGATGATGGCGGCGAACAGCACCCAGCCCAGCACACCGTTGAGAGCACCGGGCAGCCGCGGCACGACGAATGCGGCGGCAATGCCCCACAGCCCGCCCCAGAAGGCCAGCGACAGAATGGCCGGCACGCCCCAGGGCGGCACCGGCCGCAGGTTGTAGAGCGGGGCGCGCGCATAGTCGAGCTGGTTGGCGATCCAGAAGCCGAGCTGGTGGAAGACCAGCACGCTCAGCGCGCCGGCGATGAAGCCGACGAGCACGGTGCGCATACACGAGTTCATGTCGCTTTGCCTCCCGGCGGCCGGCGGTCGCGCCAGGGTGCCACGCGCTCGAGCTCGGCGGCCAGCGAGAAGAGCATTTCCTCCGCCCCGAAGCGGCCGACGAAATGCATGCCGATCGGCAGGCCGTCGTCCGTCCAGGCGAGCGGCACCGACATCGCCGGCGCGCCGCTGGCATTGCACACCGCGGTGAAAGGGATCATCGGCGCCAGGCCTTGCTGGTATTGCGCGAGCGTGCCGTCCATGCGGACCGTGCCCAGCGGCAGGTGCGTGCGCGCGATGGTGGGTGACAGCAGCACGTCGTGCCTCTCGAAGAACCGGCCGAGCTGGCGGCCGGTGCGGTGGAAGGTCTGCACGGCGCGGACGTACTCGTGGGCGCTGATGCCCTGCCCGATCTCGGCGTGGAGACGCGTCACCGGCTCGAGATCGTCCGGCCCGGGCATGCGGCCGGCCGCGCGCACCTCGATGTTGGTGAAGGTGTTGGCGCACATCACCGTGCCGAAGGCCGCCGCCGTCGCCGCGGCATCGTAGTCGGGCGCGGCCTCCTCGACATGATGGCCGAGCCCTTCCAGCATCTTCGCCGTGCGCTCGACGGCGGCGACCAGGACAGGCGCGAGCGGCCCGTCGCCAACAGGCTGGCGCATGAACGCCACGCGCAGCCTGTCCGGCGGACGTTGGGTCGCCGCCAGGAAGGAACCGGACGGCGGCGCGCGATAGGGATCGCCGGGCTCGTCGCCTGCCAGCGCATCGAGCAAGGCAGCGCTGTCGCGCACCGAGATCGACACGCAATGCTGCGCACCCGCGCCGGCCAGGGTCTCGCCGATCGGCGCCAGGCTCACCCGTCCGCGCGACGGCTTTAGCCCGAACAGGCCGCACAGCGAGGCCGGAATGCGGATCGAGCCGCCGCCATCGGTGGCATGGGCCATCGGCAGGCCACGCGCCGCCACGACGGCGGCGGAGCCGCCCGACGAGCCACCGGGCGACAGATCATTGCGCCACGGATTGACGGTGGCGCCGCCGAAGGCGGGTTCGGTGGTCGGCGCCAAGCCCAACTCGCTGGTGTTGGTGCGGCCGACGATCACCAGGCCGGCGCGCCGCATACGCGCGACCACCGCGCTGTCGTTCGCCGCCACCGGTTCCCTGGCGAAGAATCGCGAGCCCAGAGTCGTCGGCGTGCCGGCGCAATCGGCCATCAGTTGCTTGACGACATAGGGCACGCCCTGGAAGGACCCCTCGCCGGCCGCCGCGACCGATTTCTCCAAGAGCGCGCCTTCATAGAAATCGGTGACGGCATTCAGCGATGCGTTGAGCGCGCGAAGCCTGTGCAGCGCGCCATCCAGGAGCTCGCGTGCGCCGAGCTTGCGCGTCTTGACCAGCTCGGCGACGGCGAGCGCGTCGGCGGTCGCGAAAAGATCGTCCACCGTCTCAGTTCCGCCAGCGCTCGAGGTTGGCGGCGACAAAGGCGTCGTCGTTCAGCTCGGGATAGGTTGCGTAGAGGCGGTCGATGCCGGCGCTCTGGCCGGGACTGAGCGTTTCGTGCGGATCGAGGCATTCGATCGAGGTCATCAGCCCCTGGCGCCGCAGGATCTCGTGGCAGCCCGGAATGCAGCCGGCGAATTCGTGATCGACATCGAAGACCACGCTGTTGCAATCGGTGACGAAGGAATCGAGGGCCAGCACCTCGGGCGGAATGGCGCCGGCCGACACCGCGAACTTCAAGCGCTCCAGCATCTTGACCGCGCCGCGAGTCCACACGCTCCAGTGCCCCAGCAATCCACCGTGGAAGCGCAGGGTCACCTCGCGATTGCCGGTGCGCACCACCATCGGCGTCACCAGATCGGCCACGATGTGATCGTCGTTGCCGGTATAGAGCGTGATGCGGTCCTCGGCCTGGGCCTGGACGATGCCGACGGCGACGTCGAGCGTGCGGTAGCGGTTGAACGGCGCCACCTTGATCGCCACGACATTGTCGATGGTGGCGAAGCGCGCCCAGAAGGCGCGCGACAGCGCAATGCCGCCGACCGCCGTCTGCAGGTAGAAGCCGACCAGCGGCATCTCGCGGGCGATCGCCGTGCAATGCTCGATCAGCTCGTCCTCGCCGGCGCCCTTGAGCGCCGCCAGCGACAGCAGCACGGCATGGTAGCCCAGCGAACGGGCGATGCTCGCCTCCTCGACCGCCTGCTCCGTCCTGCCCACGGCGCCGGCAATCATCACCAGCGGCCGGTCGGTCCAGTCGCGCGCCGTCTCGATGGCGAGCTCCAGCACCGGGCGATAGAGGCCGACCTCGCGGATGGCGAATTGCGTCGAATGCACGCCGACCGCCAGGCCGCCCGAGCCGGCATCGACGTAGTAGCGGCTGATGGCGCGCTGCGACGGCTTGTCGAACTGGCGGTCGGGACCGAGCGCCAGCGGATGGGCGGGAATCACCGATCCCTGCCGCAACAGGGAGAGCACCGGCGCCGGCAGGTCGCGCCAATGGAGAGACTTGTGCGGGATCATGTCGCCATCCTAGTGCCTCTGCCGATCAGGTGTCATGGGATCCCCGCGCCACCCACGTCCGATACTCCGCTTGACCCGAATCCAGGCAGGCACAAACAAACGGGGTGAACCTCCTGTCGGCAGTTTTGCTGTCTCACCCATGGGATGCACCGCAGTTTGGAGCGCACCCCTTGGCTGAGACAGCAAGATTGCGAACAATTTCTCGAGCAAAGTTTCTGCAGGGGGGTTTCCGCCAGTTTCCGCCGGTTTCCGCCACGTCGCGCCATCGTCGAAAAGGCCGCTATTTCCTAAGGATTGGAGGTTTCCGCCCTTTCCGCCCTTTCCGCCGCTCGTTTTCCTATCTCCCCCAAAGGATGCGCTCCCGCTCAATCGCCGTGTTGCGGGCACGCCGAAGCGGCCGGCAAGATCGGGACTGGTGGCGCCGCGCGCGCAGAACTCGCGGGCCCGGCTGGTGTGCTCGGCCTTGCAGAGGGTTGGGCGTCGGGGACCGGACATGGCTGATGCTCCTGACGAGGGATTGGGGCGTATTTAAGTATCACTTCGCCAATTGTCAAGTATAACTCTTAACCACTTAAGGAGGTCGATCGAATTTTCGGGCGCCATAGCGACCGAAAATGCCGTTTTGGCCTGCCGGCGACGGATAGGCTCCCACGGAGTCTTTGATCGATGTCAAAGACAGGCGGCGGATAGAGTACACTTCGGCAAATGGATCGTGAGGGAACGCCGATGTCGAAAAAAGAGCCCGCTGAAAAACTGAAGCGCAAGGCCTACGAGAAGGAGCTCAGGAAGCTGCAGGAGGAGCTCTGCCACTTGCAGGACTGGATCAAGGCCTCCGGCGAGCGGGTCATCGTCGTGCTCGAGGGGCGCGACGCGGCGGGCAAGGGCGGCACGATCAAGGCCATCACCGAGCGGGTCAGCCCGCGCGTCTTCCGCGTCGTGGCGCTACCGGCGCCGTCCGACCGCGAGAAGGGCCAGATGTACATGCAGCGCTATGTCGAGCGCTTTCCGGCCGGCGGCGAGATCGTGATCTTCGACCGGAGCTGGTACAACCGCGCCGGCGTCGAATACGTCATGGGCTTCTGCTCGCCAAAGCAGCACAAGCGCTTTCTCGAACTCTGCCCGATCGTCGAGAAGTTTCTCATCGAGAGCGGAACCCGGCTCATCAAGATCTGGCTGGAGGTCGGCCAGGAAGAGCAGGACAAGCGCTTCAAGGCGCGCATCGACGATCCGGTCCGTCAGTGGAAGCTGAGCCCGATGGACATCGAATCCTACGGACGCTGGTACGACTACTCGCGGGCGCGCGACATGATGTTCGAGTACACCGATACCGATCACGCTCCCTGGCACATCGTCCATTCCGACGACAAGAAGCGCGCGCGGCTGAATGCCATTGCGCACATCCTGTCACAGATTCCCTACAAGAAGGTCGATCGAGCCAAGGTCAAGCTGCCGGCCCGTTCGGACAAGAAGAAGTACGACGATCGGGCGTCGATCGCCGGCCGCCGGCTGGCGGAGCAACGGTACTGAGCTGCATCGCGACGCAGCCCGAGCGGGAGAAGCGATGCGGCTGCGGGAAATACTGCCCATAACAGAATGGCTCGGCGGCTACTCCCTGACGCGGCTGGGCCCGGACGGCGTTGCCGGCCTCTCGCTCGCCGCCTTCGTGATCCCCGAATCGCTGGCCTATGCCTCGCTGGCCGGCCTGCCGCCGGTATCCGGTCTCTATTGCTACCTCGCCGCCGGCCTTGCCTATGCCGTGTTCGGGACCAGCCGGCAGCTGGCGGTGGGGCCGACCTCGGCCTTGGCGCTCGCCGTGGCCGCCGGCATCGCCGCCCTCGATGGCGGCGATCCGGCGCATGCGATTGCCCTGGCCGCCGCCATCGCTCTCATGGTCGGTGCGATCGCCATTGGCGGCCGCTTCCTTGGCCTCGCGAACCTGGCCTATTTCTTTTCCGATTCCGTTCTCACCGGCTTCAAGACGGGCGCGGCCCTCTATATCGCCTCCACGCAGCTGCCCAAGCTCCTGGGGCTCGAAGGCGGCAGCGGCAATTTCTTCGCACGCCTGCTCCATATCGGGACTTTGCTGCCCGATGCCTCGCTTCCCTCGGTCGCGATCGGCGTGCTGGCGATTGCGCTTTTCCTGCTGTTGGAGCGCGCTTTGCCCGGACGGCCGACCACCTTGATCGTCGTCGCTGCCGCGATCGCGGCGACCAGCTTCTTCGGTTTGGAGCGGTCCGGTGTCAGGCTCGTCGGCGATCTGCCGCAGGGCTTGCCGGCCTTTGGCCTGCCTCCGGTGGCGCTGAGCGACCTCAAGGATCTGGTGCCGACGGCATTTGCCTGCTTCCTGCTCGCCTACAGCGAGGCCATATCGGTTGCCCGCAGCTTCGCCCAGAAACACGGCTACGAGATCGACCCGGCGCAGGAACTCACCGCCCTCGGCGCATCCAACCTCGCCGTGGCGCTGGTTCGCGGCTTTCCGGTGTCGGGCGGCATGTCGCAGACGGCGGTAAACGACATGAACGGCGCCACCTCGCCGGTCTCGCTCGTCACGACGTCGATCGTCGTGGCGCTGACCCTCGCCTTCTTCACCGGCCTGTTCCGCAACCTGCCCGAGCCGGTTCTCGCGGCGATCATCCTGATGGCCGCCAAGCATCTCGTGAAGCTCGAAGAGCTTCGCGAGCTGAAGGCCGCCTCGCGCATGGAATTCGCGATTGCGCTCGTTGCCCTGTTCGGCGTGCTGGCGTTCGGCCCTCTCCAGGGCTTGCTGCTGGCGGCGATCGGCGCGCTGGTCATCCTGATCGCCCGCGCCTCCCGGCCGGCCGTCGCGGTGCTGGCGCGCGACCCGGTGAGCGGTCACTACGTGAACAAGGCGAGGTATCCAGCGGCGGAAGAGACGCCTTCCGTATTGGTCCTGCGGAGCGCCGGCGGCTGGGTCTATTTCAATGCCGAGCAAATCAGGCGCCGCTTCGTGGAATTCGTCGAGCAAGCCGAGGTGCCCGTCGAGACGGTGGTGATCGACTGTTCCACGGTGCCGGCGATCGACATGACGGCGCTGGCAAGCCTGCGGGCGTTCGCCGTCGCCATGAGGCGGCGGGGCATTGCAGTGCGGCTTGCCGAATTGCGCGATGACGTGGCCGATTTCCTGCGACTCCGAGCGGCCGATGCCGATCTTGGGCCGATCGTCGCGCATCGGACCGTCGATCAGTGGGTGGCGGCAAGCACCGGCCGAGCAGCCTGAGCGCGACAGGCTTTGACATCAGTCAAGCCACACCCTCCGCACTCACTTGCGGCACCGACCTTCGAAGATGCAAGAATGCGCGATGGATGGAGACTTACCGGGGCTCGTAGAATGGGTCTGGGGCCTTTCGCTCATTGCGCTGACCATCGCAATCCACGCGATCGGGGTGGTCATGATAGCCCTTACCCAGCTGAGGATCCGATCCCGGCTGGCGAAGCGGCATCTTCGCCTCCAGTATCTGACCCCGATCGTGATTTGCCTCGTGGCAGCGGCAGGTCTGCTCCTGGCGGTACTGCACGGCATAGAGGCCGCGATCTGGGCAGCCGCGTTTCTATGGCTGGGCGCGATCGATTCGCCCGTGGATGCAATCCTCTATTCGCTGGACTCGATGGCCACGCGGGGCGCCTCGGGGCTGACGTTGCAAGGGCCCTGGCGGATGATGGGGGCGCTGGAAGCCGTTGACGGCATGCTGCTGTTTGGCATCAGTACGGCCTTCATTTTCGCGCTGCTGCAGGCTTTTTGGTCGATGCTCTCCGGCCGTCACTGACGCCGCGCGGATCTCTTACCGCGCCAGCGGCACCTCCGGATCGTGTCGTCGACGAGAATCCAATGCAGCGACGGTCCCGGGCATTATCGCAAGCACCACTGTACGGTGAGGGACAAGAGACGGATGAAACAAGTGCCGACTTGCGCTGTGGCAGCGGCGATTACCGTGC
>JABCYT010000084.1 GCA_013290035.1 Alphaproteobacteria bacterium | reverse complement strand
GGTCCGGGACGTGCGTGTTCACGGTATCGACACAGTCATCGTCGCGCTGCCGTCGACCAGCGATCACCTGCTGGTCGAGACGCTGAACAAGCTCAGCCTCGTTCCTATCGACGTCAAGCTCTGCCCCGGCGAATTTGCCGTGCGTCTCGGCACGCTTCAGGCGAGCCACATCGGCGGACACACCTTTCTGAACGTTATCGACCGTCCGCTGCGCCACTGGCGGTGGATCGCCAAATCCGTCGAGGACCGCCTCCTCGGCGCGCTCATCCTGATGCTGATCGCGCCCGTCATGATGGCGATTGCCTTGCTCATAAAGCTCGACAGCCCGGGACCGGTGCTATTCCGGCAGAAGCGCTACGGCTTCAACAACCAGCTGATCGAGGTGCTGAAGTTCCGCACCATGTACCAGGAGATGAGCGACAGCAATGCCGAGCGGCTGACTGAGCGCAACGACCCGCGGATTACCCGCGTCGGCGCCTTCCTGCGGCGCACGAGCCTGGACGAACTGCCGCAGTTCCTGAACGTACTGCGCGGCGACATGTCGATCGTCGGTCCACGTCCACATGCTCTCTCGGCCAAGGCCGGCGCCCTCCTCTATCCGGAAGCCGTCAAGTACTACGACGCACGACATCGGATGAAACCGGGAATCACGGGGTGGGCCCAGGTCAACGGCTGGCGCGGCGAAACCGACACCCTGGAGCAGATACGGAAGCGTGTGGAGCATGACCTTTTCTACATCGAGCATTGGTCGGTCACCCTCGACCTCCAGATCATTGCGCGCACCATCCTCGGCGGGTTCACCGGTCGCAACGCCTTCTGACGCCGGGCAACGGCCGGCGCGTTGCCTCTGGCTGACGCTGGCCGACCCCGAACCCCGTCACAACGGCCAGTACATCTATTCCGGCGGGTTGATCGATGCGGTGGCCGAGGCGGGCGGCACTGTCGAGGTGCTGGGGCTCGGTCGCTCCGAGCAGGCTCAGACCGGCTGCCAGCGCACCCGCCAGGTCGTCTGGTGGCTGCCCTCCGACGTGCCCCATTCGCATTGGGCAAGCCTCGCCTCGAGCCTGCCGCACGTCGCCTACCGGTGCCGCACGAGCGGCATGCAGGGCATCCTCGACAAGCTGCTCAAACGGGACGCCTGGGACGGCATCGTGTTCGACGGCATATCGACGGGCTGGGCGCTGCAACAGGTGCTCGACCATTATTCCGGGCGCAGCGACCGGCCACGCCTGATCTATATCTCGCACAATCACGAGGAAAGCCTGCGCACCCAGATCGCCGAGAGCCAGCCGCTGTTTTTCAAGCGCCAGGCCGTCCGCTTGGACGCTCTCAAGGTATCGCGCCTGGAACGCGAACTCGTGGACTCCGTCGACTTCGTGACGGCGATCACGCAGGAGGATCTTGCGCTCTATCGGGCGCGCAATTGCGACAAGCCGATGGACGTCCTGTCGCCCGGATATTGCGGCCGCAGGCTCGATGAACGGCGTATTTCGGACGCGCTGCCGCGCCGCGCCGTCATCGTCGGCAGCTTCGACTGGATCGCCAAGCGCATGAACCTCGCCGAGTTCGTCGACGCCGCCGACCCGATGTTTGCCGATGCCGGCGCCGAGCTGCAGGCGGTCGGCAGCGCCGAAGAGAGCTTCCTCGAGCAGTTGCGCCAAAGGACGGTGGCCACCCGCTTCACCGGCACGGTGCCCGACATAGAGCCCTACCTGGACGATGCGCGGATCGCGATCGTGCCCGAACGCAATGGCGGTGGTTTCAAGCTCAAGGTCCTGGAATACGTCTTCAATCGCGTGCCCATCTTCGCGCTGACCGGCTCGTTCGCCGGCGTGCCGCTCCGCCACAACGACAGCGTCATGCTCTATCCCGACCATGCCGCCCTGGCGCACGGCGTGCTCGAGGCGATCGACGACCTCGACCGGCTCAACCGCCTTCAGGAACGCGCCTTCGTCGCCTGCAACGACCGCTTCGACTGGTCGAGCCGCGGCCGGCAGATCGTGTCGGCCATCGCCGCTTCATGACAGGGACGAACTAGGAACTGCCGCGACTGCGACCGACTGCCTTGCCGAAGGTGGCTTCGAAGCGATCGGCGACGCTCGAGATGCTGAAGGCGTTTTCCGCGTAGGCACGGCCCGCGGCGCCGAACCTGGCACTGGTGTGCGATTCGGCCCGCAGGCGCCCGGCCGCCGCGACGAAGGCTTGCCTATCTCCGGCGGGAACACAAAGCCCGGCGGCCGCCTGCTCGACCAGCCGCACCGACAGATTGCTGGGCGGCGCGGACAAAAGGATCGGACGGCCGCCGCAGAAATAGCTGAGGACTTTCGACGGAACGGAGAACGGCCCGGCGTCGTTTTCGAGCAGCGCGACAAGCACGTCGGCGGCCCCCAGGACATCCGGGAAGACGTCCATCGGCTGCAGGGGCAGAAACACCAGATTGGGTTTCGGCTGCAAGACATTGCGGGCCTTCAAAGCATCGTAGCTGACGCCCGACGCGGCGACCGCAATGACGACCTCGGGATCGCTCTCGAAATGTTCGGCGAGGGCCCACAGCAGATCCGGATTATGCTTAAGCGCCAGGGTGCCGGCGTATAGAAAGACGAACTTGCCCGAAAGCCCGTGCCGCATCGCCCAAGAATTGTCCTTCGGCCGCAACGGCAATGTATCGAGCGCCCCCCAATTCGGGATGACGTCGGCGGCATCGTCGCTCACGCCGAAGTCCTTGAGTGCCGGCTTGAAATCCTCGCTTGCCAGAACGATCCCATCGCTCCGACGCAACAGGCTCGCTTCGAGACGCCAGTAATAGGCGCCGATGGCGTGGCCGACGACGGGAACTTTTCGCCTCAGAATCTTCGCCGCCGCCAGGCTGTAGAAGTCCTGCATCCAGAAAACGAACGCCGAGCCGGCCTGGTGGACGCCCCTCAGGATCGGCGCCTGCGCCTCGAGCGGCGTGTTGCCTGAAATCGTCACATCGGGCGCAAATGACGCGATCCTTCGACTGGCGAGCCGGCCGTACAGCACGTCCGCCTGTCGCCGGCGAATGAGATTTTGCTTGGAATAAGGGCGTCCGATCGAGATCGGCTCGATTGAGAAATTGGCGGGGTCGCTCGACAATCGCCCCGTGTTGCCCTTTGGTCCCATATCCTCGGCGAAAAAGAAATGCCGCACTTCATGCCCACGCCGCGCGAGCTCGCGCGAAAGCTCGAACTGAAACGGATGGCCGCAGTAGTCATGCAGCGCGATTCGACTCGGCCCCGCGCCTTTTGCTCGAGGCGTACGATGGCCGCGTTCCCGAATCCTCGCCGACGGAGGATCCGACGCCGGCCCCTGAACACCGTCCACAGCGACTCTCACGTTCTCACCGAGCTCGACCACAGGGCCCGCCCCTTCGAATGGACCGTCATGGACAAGCGCGCGACCTCGTTTCGCGTCTCCGGCCAGGCGAGCACGGCAAGCCCGATGGCGGCCAAACCGCAGAGACCCACCAACAGCACGCCGCCCACCGTCGGCGCCTCCTCCGCGAATGCGGCGTGACGCACCGCCCACACCGCGATGCCGGCCATGACCGCGGCACAGACCGCCGGCCGGATGGCTGTCGTGATGTCGCCGATCGACACGGGACCACGGCGCGTCGCCAGCCAGAAGGCAACCGGCAGACGGACCACCAACCCGGCGAAGGCGATCGAAGCCGCCACGCCGGTCACCCCCCAGGGCAATCCGGCGAGGATGGCGGCGATGCAAAGGGCCGCGTCGATCAGGCTCGCGCGCAACATCTCGCCCGACCGACCCTGCGTCATGTAGAGCAGGCTGGCGGCCATCAGCACCGGCAGGTAGGCCGCCGATACGCTGAACAGCGCCACCAGCGGGATCGCCTGCGCCCAGGCCGGCCCGAACAGGATCACCACCAGCCAGTCGGCCAGGACGGCGGCAATGGCGAAGACGGGCATGGTGAGCAGGGCAAGCTTCTGCATGATCTGGCGGAACATCGATCGATAGCGCTCGGGCTGGTCGATCAGGCGGCTGAGCGCCGGCATGCCGGCAGCATAGACCGGCGCATTGATGGTATTGACGGGCAACAGCACCAGCCGCGTCGTGCGCTCGTAGAGGCCGAGAATGGCCGGCCCCCACAGCCAGCCGATCAGGATCTGGTCGACGCTGCGGGCCAGCGCCAGGGCAAGCCCGCTCGCCGTCACCGAGCCGCCGAAACGCAGCAATTCGCGGATGCCTTGGGCCGGCGCCGGCCGCGCCGGTCGCCAGCGGCAAACCGTCCAGCTTCCCGCCATAAGCAATGCCGGCGAGACGAGGCGCTGCGCCACCAGCGCCCAGTAGCCCTTGCCCGCGAGGGCCAAGGCGATCGCCACGGCAAAGCTTGCGACGTCGGCTGCCGTCTCGAGGCCGGCGATCGCGCCAAAGCGCATCTGTCGGCGCAACAGGGCCCAGTGCTGCACCGTGAGCCCGCTCAGCACGAAGCCCACGGCGAGCCACTCGGTCACGGCCTCGAGGTCGGGCTGGCCGTAGAACCGCGCCAGCAGCGGTGCGGCGAGCGCGAGCCCCGTACCGAGCAACGTGCCGGCCGCCGCGTTGATCCAAAACAGCGCGGAAACCTGGGCGTGGGAAATGCCCGGCTTCTGGATGGTCGCGGCCGAGAGGCCGAACTCCTTGACCAGATCGAGAACCGCGCCCAGCGACGCCACCATGGCGAGCAGGCCGAAGGCCGATGGCGGCAACAGCCGCGCCAGCACGACAAGAGTCGCCCCCTGGCCGAGCACGCGGATCGCCTGGGCCGCCAGAAGGATCGCACCACCGCGCCGCGACCGGCGCCCGATGTCCTCGATCAGGTGATCGGTGGCGAGCGCCGCCTCAGGCGACGGCGCGCCGCTGTTCGGGCACGATATTGTCAACGTACCACCGGTAGGTCGCCGCCAGACCCTCGCGCAGGGACGTCCGCGCGCGCCAGCCGAGCGACGCGGCAAAAGCGGTGTCGACCATCTTGCGCGGCACGCCGTCGGGCCGGCTGGCATCGAACTTCACACCGCCTTTGTAGCCCACGACCTTGCAGATCAAGTCGACGAGATCGACGATTGGCACATCGGAGCCGGGACCGAGATTGACGATCGCCTCGTCGGAATAGTTCTGCATCAGGAACACCATGCCGTCGGCGGCGTCGTCGACGTAGAGGAACTCGCGCCGCACCGCGCCGGTGCCCCACACCTCGATGGCCGGCGCGCGGGCGCGCATCGCGGCATGGGCCTTGACCATCAGCGCCGGCACGACATGGCTCTGCATGAGGTCGAAATTGTCGCCCGGACCGTAAAGATTGGTCGGCATGACGGAGATGAAGTCGCAGCCATATTGCCGGCGATAGGCCTGGCCAAGCTTGATGCCGGCGATCTTGGCCACCGCATACCACTGGTTGGTCGGCTCGAGCGGCCCGGTGAGCAGCGCCGCTTCAGGGATGGGCTGCGGCGCCAGGCGCGGGTAGATGCAGGACGACCCCAGCAGCATCAGCTTCTCGACGCCGGCGCGCCGAGAGGCCTCCACCACGTTGCTCTGGATCATCAGGTTGTCATAGATGAACTCCGCCGGCCGCGTGTCGTTGGCGTAGATGCCGCCGACCCGCGCTGCGGCGAGAAACACCGCCTGCGGCTTGGCCCCGGCCATCCAGCGCTCGAGCTGATCGGGGCGGCGCAGGTCGACCGAATCGCGCGGCGCCGTCAGGAGCTCGCAGCCTTCGCTCTGCAGGCGGCGGATCAGGGCGCTGCCGACGAGGCCGCGGTCGCCCGCGACCCAGACCCGCTTATTGCGCAGCGTATAGCTTGGGCTCGTGGCCATTCTTGGCTCCCATGTTCTTCATCACCAGGCGATCGGCCTCCACCATCTCGGCCACCAGCTCCGGGAAGCTCGTGCGGTGCCGCCAGCCGAGCTTGCTCAGCGCCTTGGCGGGGTCGCCGAGCAGCACGTCCACTTCGGTCGGCCGGCGGTAGGAACCGTCGATCGCCACCAGGACCCGGCCGGTGCGCCGGCAGCAGCCCTGCTCGTCGTCGCCGTCGCCGCGCCACGTGATGGGACGGCCGATGTGATGGAAGGCCAGCTCGACGAATTCGCGCACGGTGTGCGTCTCGCCGGTCGCCAGCACGTAGTCGTCGGGCTCGTCCTGCTGCAGGATCCGCCACATGCCCTCGACATAGTCGCGGGCATGGCCCCAGTCGCGCTGCGCGTCGAGATTGCCGAGATAGAGGCAGTCCTGATAACCGCGCTCGATCGCCGCCACCGCGCGCGTGATCTTGCGGGTAACGAAAGTCTCGCCACGGATCGGCGATTCGTGGTTGAACAGAATGCCGTTCGAGGCATGCATTCTGTAGGCTTCGCGGTAATTGACGGTGATCCAGTACGCGTAGAGCTTGGCCACCGCATAGGGACTGCGCGGATAGAAAGGCGTGCGCTCGCGCTGGGGCGTCTCCTGCACCTTTCCGAACAGCTCCGACGTCGAGGCCTGGTAGAACCGCACGCCATCCTGCATGCTGAGGATGCGGATCGCCTCGAGCAGCCGCAATGTGCCGAGCGCGTCGGTGTTGGCCGTGTATTCCGGCGTTTCGAAGCTCACCTGCACGTGGCTCTGCGCCGCGAGGTTGTAGACCTCGGTCGGCTTGATCTCGCCGAGCAGCCGCAGCAGGTTCGACGAATCCGTCATGTCGCCGTAGTGCAGGAAAAGCCGGACGCCGGCGTCGTGGCGGTCGCGGTAGAGGTAATCGATGCGCTCGGTGTTCAACAGCGACGACCGGCGCTTGATGCCGTGCACGATGTAGCCCCGCGACAGCAGGAAATCGGCAAGATAGGCGCCGTCCTGGCCGGTGATCCCGGTGATGAGCGCTACTTTCCTGGACATGCTGCCGACCTCTCGATTTACGCAACGCTTCGGGAATAGGCGATCCGTTCGGCCACGCGGCTCCACGAATAGTTCTTCAGGACATGACGCTGCGCGGTCGCCGCCATGCGCTCCAGCCGCTGCGGATCGGAAACCGCGCTGACAATGGCCTCGGCGAGCGCCGCGGGATCGGCACGGTCGATCAGGAAACCATGGCGCCCGCCGTCGACCAGTTCGGGCAGGCCGTTGCGATTGAGGCCCATGACCGCCGTCCGCGACGCCATCGCCTCGAGATAGACCTGGCCCCAGGGGTCGTTCAGCATGGGTTGAACGAGCAGGGTGGCGTCGCGATAGAGCTGCTGCAGGGCGTTCCAGGGAAGGTGCGCGTGGAACGTGATTCCCAGCCTGCCGGCCACGAAGGCCCGGCTGCGCTCATCACCGACCACGGTCAGCGTCAGATCCGGCCGACGATGGCGCGCCAGCTCGAACGCCTCGAGCAGCAATACGCCGCCCTTGGCCTGGAACAGGTGCTTGGCAACGAAGAGAAGGGCGGGTTTGCCGTAGGATTTCGGGCCGTCGTACGGCTCGATGGCGCCCATGCCGGAGCCCACGGCGGTGACGCGCTCGGGCGCCAAGCCGTAACAGGCGATCAGATTGTCGCGGACGTAGCTGCCGAACGTGAAGACGTGGGAAAGCCCGCTCAGCGAGTCGCGCTCGGCCTGCTCGAACGCCGCAAGCGCCCTGTCGCTGTATCGCCCGGCATGGACATGATGGGCCTTGGCCAATGCCCAGCTATGGTCGCAGTAGAGATAGTGCTCGACGCCGCTCGCGCGGTCGATCGCCGGCAGATCGAAAGTGCCGGTATGGAGGACGTGCCGCGTGCCGAGGCTGCGCGCCGCTTCGGCGACCTGGGCGGCGAGCCTGCGTCGCGACCGCAGTCCGCGCAGGATCTGCTCGCTGCTGAGCGGGCGGCCCAGTCCCGCCAGCATGTCACGGGCCGCGATCCCCCATTTGGCGAGGCGGCTCATGCGCGGGCGGATGGCTTCCACGGTGACGCCGAGACGCTCGAGCGCGTTTGCGAGGTTGGCGGGCGCACCGGACCACGAACGAGGGTCGCGCGGATCGCCGAAGACGCAGGTAATGGCCACGCGATCGAAGCGCAGCGCGTCACCGACATCGATTTTGGTGGCGACATTCATCGCCGGCATGAAGCATCGCCCGTTGTCGGGCGGCTAGTGATCAACCTGTGACTTGCCCGGTTGCACGCACGCGACGCCACAGATTGATCACGCAACACGGCTGCGGCGCTCGCCAATACTGGCGCTCCGGAGACGAAACCGCATGCAACAATCAGTCGACGCAAGAGACGAAACCGGCGTTTTGATCGGCGCCGGTGACGGGCTGTCTGGCGGTCCGAATGCGTCGGTCCGCGAGGACGGCGCCGAGCTCCTGTTCTTCTGCCCCGACGTCACGGACGCCAGCACGCTGAAGCGGGTTCAGCAGTTCATGGACTTCGGCTATCGCGTCAGGGTCTTCAGCTTTCGGCGTGAACGCTACAACACCGCCTATCGACCGCCGTGGCCAAACGTCCCGCTGGGCTTCACGAGCGATGCCCGCTACTGGCATCGAATTCGCGCCCTGCTCGGCGCCATCCCTGTCGTCTTCGCGCATCGCGCCGTGCTCAGGCGGGCCGCCGTCTTCTACGCTCGCAACATCGATCAACTTCTCCTGGCATTGCTCGCTCGCTTGATAACCTTCTCGCGCGCGCCAGTGGCCTACGAGGTGCTCGACATCCCGCCCATCCTCATGCGGCGCGGGCTGGTCCCGACGCTGCTGCGGGCGATCGAACGACTATGCCTGCGACGGACGAGTCTGCTGGTTCTTTCCTCGCCGGGCTTCCATCGGAACTACTACGACGCCGTACAGAAATATCGCGGCGACTGGTTCCTGCTCGAGAACAAGCTGCATCCCTCGATCTCGTCCCTGTCGGCGCCGGCGCCCGTGCGCTGCGCAGCAGAGGGCGGCCGTCCCTGGGTGGTCGGCTATTTCGGCCTGATCCGCGGCGAATCGACTTTTGCCCTGATCACCCGGCTGGCCGAACGCCTGCAGGGCCGCGTCCTGTTCAGGTTCGGCGGCATCCTGACGACCGTCGACCAGGCGAAGTTCGACGCGGTCCTGCGGCGTTGTCCGAACATCGTCTATCGCGGCCCCTACCTGCCGCAGCAGGACCTCGCAGACCTTTATCGCGACGTCGATTTCACCTGGGCGCTCGACCTCGAGCACACCGACCACAATTCGCGCTGGTTGATGCCCTGCCGTTTTTACGAATCCGGCTATTTCGGGATCCCCTGTCTCGCCGTGCACGGCTTCGAAGTCGGCAACACCATCGAGCGGCATCGGATCGGCTGGACGTTCGACGCGCCGCTCGAGGAATCGCTGATCCGCTTCTTCGAGCAGCTGACCCCCGCCGCCTACGAGCACATCCGCGGACGTCTCCGTTCGGTGCCGCGCACCATGTTCGTGGCCGGCGACGACGTCGCCGGCCTGTGCGCGATCCTCGGCTCCGGCAGCGCTACGCCGCAACGCCGGCGCGATTGATCATGACGCAGTCGAACTCGACCAGTCGCAGCGCACTGTCGCGACTCACCGGATAGAGCCCGGTTATGTCGA
>JABCYT010000083.1 GCA_013290035.1 Alphaproteobacteria bacterium | reverse complement strand
GCGATTTTCCAATCCCCGCTTCGCCGATCACCGTGACGATCTGGCCCTCGCCCTGCCGTGCCAGGTGCCAGCGGTCGAGTATCAACCCCATTTCGTGCGCGCGGCCGATCAGCGGCAGATTCCCGCCGGCGCGGATGGCGGCAAAACGGCTTTCGACCGACGCTTCGCCGCGCACGCGCCAGGCGGGCACCGGGCGGGCGAATCCTTTCAATTCGTGGTTTCCGGTGCGCTCGAGCTCGAACAACCCACCCAGCAAATTCTGGGTCGCTTCGCTCACGAGAATAGTGTCTGGCTCGGCAAGCGCCTGCAGCCGCGCGGCGAGGTTGGGCGTCTCGCCAACGATGGTGCGCTCTTGCGCGGTTCCGCTGCCGATGATTTCGCCCACCACGACGAGGCCGGTGGCAATTCCGATCCGTGCCTGCACCCGTGTAGCGTCCGGCAACTCGATGCCGCCGACTTCCGCGATGATGGCGATCGCGGCACGGACGGCGCGTTCGGCGGCATCCTCGAAGGCGAGAGGAAAGCCGAAATAAGCCAGGACACCATCGCCCATGAACTTGGCGACGAAGCCGCCGTATCGCCCGATCGCGCCGGCAGTGGCATCCTGATAACGCCGGATCAAAACCCCGAGCAGCTCGGGGTCGACTTTGCCCGATAGCGCCGTTGAGCCAACCATGTCGGCGAATAGGACCGTAACCTGGCGGCGCGTGGCGTCGCCCGAACTCGTCCCGTCTGGGTCGACAGGCTTCGCTGGAGCCACCTCGGCGCCGCGACCGGCAATCGCCTTCAGCAGTCGACGGCGATTCCCCAGTGACAGGCCGAGCTGTTCAAGATCATGCTCATTCAGGTCCGCCAGGATATCGAGATCGATATCGTTCGCTTCGAAGATGTCGGCATATTGCTCAAGTCTATTGCCGCGCAACCAGTCGCGAAGTTCGGTCATGCCGTCAGTTCCCTAATCGCCACTCGGACAAGTGGGTGCGTCGCGTCGGTTCGCCGGGAAACTGCTACAATTTGCCTGATGTGCCAAGCTAGGCGTCGCGGTTGAACCCCAAGCAAGGACCAGGAGCATGGCCACGGACGCACGTTTCACGGGCACCCCGCAGGCGCCAACCGATCCCCAGGGGCCAACCGGACGCCTGACCGAATGGCTGCAGCATCTCCGCCTGGACTCGGTTCCCGATGAGGTGAAAGCCCGCGCCAAGCATCTCATGCTGGACGGTATTGCCTGCGCGCTGGTCGGCGCGCGCCTGCCATGGTCCAACACGGCGGTCGAGACCATCACGCGCTTCGAGGGGACGGGCGACAAGACGATCATCGGTTGGGGCCGTAGCGCCAGCGGACCGGTGGCCTGCCTGCTCAACGGCACCTTCATCCAGGGCTTCGAGCTCGACGACTTCCATCCGCTGGGACCCCTGCACAGCGCGTCGGTGGTCATTCCCTCGCTGCTGGCCTGCGCGGAAGAGCTCGGCCACGTCAAAGGCGACAAGTTCCTGCTGGGCGCCGTCGCCGGCTTCGAGGTCGGCCCGCGCGTCGGCATGGCCCTGCATGGCGCGCAGATGCTGTCGCGCGGCTGGCATTCGGGATCGGTGTTCGGCACCCACGCCAGCGCCGCAGCGGCAGGCATCCTGCTCGATCTCGACGCGGCGCGGTTCGAGGATGCGCTGGGGCTGGCGGCGACCCAGTCCGCCGGATTGATGGCGGCGCAATTCGAGGCGATGTGCAAGCGCATGCATCACGGCTTCGCCGCCCGCAACGGCCTCTATTCGGCCCTCCTGGCGGCCGGCGGCTACACCGGGATCAAGCGCGTGTTCGAGCGCGAGTATGGCGGCTTCCTGTCGGTGTTCGGCGAGGGCCATTCGCCTGACGTGGGCAAGATCACCGACCGGCTGGGCGAGCGATGGGAGACGCTGCGGATCGCCATAAAACCCTATGCCGCGATGGGCGCCCTGCATGCGCCGCTCGATGCGATCTTCGACATCATGGCGAAGCGGCCGGTGAAGAGCCACGAGATCGACCGCATCGATATCGACATGTCGCACGCCGCCTATCATCACGGCTGGTGGCCGCTCGAAAGGCCACTCACGCCGATCGCCGCCCAGATGAACGTGGCCTACGCGGTCGCGGCCGCGATCCTCGACGGGGCGGCGATGGTGCAGCAATTCGCACCGCAGCGCATCAATCGCGACGATGTGTGGGAGCTGATCCCGAAGATCACGGCGCACCACGATCCCGAATTCGACAAGGCCGGCAGCGGCACGCGCAGTACCCGGGTCACCGTCCATCTCAAAGACGGCACAAGGCTCCAGCACTTCGTCGAGATCGCGCGAACGATCGCAGCCCCGCTCACCAACGACCAGATCGTGGCGAAATACCGCACCTTGACCGATGGCATCGTCGCGTCCCGAAGACAGGCCGACATCGTGGACTTCGTGCTCAATCTGGAGACGGCCAGGGATACGTCCGAGCTTGCCCGCCTGCTGGCTCCGTCAGTCGGGGCCGCGTTCAGCGAATGACCGGTCGGCTTCGCGGCAGGCTTTTGCGCGAAGCGGCCAGGGATTGGCACTCATGACGGTTCGGCGAGCCAACGCGCGATCCGCACCCAGGCGCCCTGCAGCGTATCGGCGCCGATGAAGAGGCCGAGATGGCCGCCCGGCTCGACCATGCTCTCAATATCGGCGGGGCTGGTACCCACCAGGCGCCGCACCGCCAGGAGCTGCCCGGGCGGCACGACGGCATCGCCTTCGGCGGCCAGCAGGAAGAGAGGATGGCGCACGTCGGCCAGGTCGATCTGGCGGCCGAGCGCCGTGAAGCGGCCCTGGGCCAGGCGGTTCTCCTTGAACAGCCACAGCACGACCTGATGGAAGAAGGCACCGGGCAGATCGACGGTCGAGTCCGACCAGGTGCGGAAGCGCTCGAGAAGCCGCTCCTTGCCGGACTCCTCGCAGGGCTGGATCTGCAGCGCCGCGAGAGCGTCGTTGGCCTGCAGCACCGGTTCCCAGAGCTCGATCGCGCGGCGGCCGAGCACACGGCCGTCTCCCAGCCGCGCCAGCTCGTCGAACACGCTGAGCGGCAGGCTGTGGGCGGCGGCGGAGATGCGCGACGTGCCGACGTCGGTATCGATCGGCGCACCGGCCAGCACCAGCTTGCGCACCTTGGCCGGAAAGCGCGCGGCATAGACCAGCGCCATCCAGCCGCCCTGGCAGAGGCCCACCAGATCGACCGGCGCCCCCAGCTCGTCGACGGCGACATTCAGATCGGCGAGGTAACTGTCGATGGTGAGCAGCCGCATGTCGGCGCTCGCCGGGCGCCAGTCGGTGACGAACAGGCGAGAGCAGCCGTTGCGCGCCAGCGCATCGACCAGGCTGTGGCCGGGCGCCAGATCCGCGATGGTGGCGCCGTGCAGGGCCAACGGGGCGCAGATCAGCGTCGGCACGCCTTCGGCAGCGTGCGAGAAATCACGCAGCTCCATGGTCGACATTTCCAGCCTGACACGGTTGGTCGCCGACCAGGCGAACCTGGGCGACGGGTCCGCCTGAGCGCCCGCGGCGCTCAGCGCGCGGGCGACTTCGTTGGCCTGCACCGCCAGCGCTTCGCCCGCCGCGGCAAGTGCGATGAAAGGCCAGGCGAAGTAGCTTGGCGGAGGCGGAAACGCCGGCTCATACCAGCGAGGAGCATTCTCGTTCATGTTGGCCTCGCTCACCGTTAATGGTGCGAGCCGACCGGCCGACGCGGCCTCCGGGAGAGAGGCACTCTCGAGCACGCGCGGAACCGGGAACGGCAGGCCACGTGGCGCGCCTTTGGAAATTCCTCGCCCACGCGCGACGGGGAGAGGTTGCGAGGGGAGGTGACTCCGATACTCCGCTGAAGAGGCAACGGCAAGGCGCGATACGTTGCGCGAACCTTAAATAATCGCAACATTGCGACGGGCGCTTGGGAACTGCCGAAGCAGGACGGGCCCGGGCAGCAAAGCCGATCGCTCGCCCATTGTTGATGGGTGCGACGCGTGCCGACGAGCCCGCGGCGACGTTGCTTCATCGAGAATGCGGATCATTGCCTTCCAACCGGCAGCCGGTAGGCAGCTGGCGTCGCTTCACAAACCGTGCGGCGCAAACTTACCGTCGCCTGAGTAATCGCGTCGGGGCACGTCCGGGGAAGATGCAACGTATTGAAGGCATCGGCCTTTAATACCAAATGGTCTTTTGCAGGACCGCCGTCGCCATCCGCCAGCTCCTGCGCCGTCCACGGATGTCTACGGCATGAACGAAGATGTGAAGACACAAACCGCCAGCCACCCACGCTTTCGTCGCGTGTGGTGGATCGTGGCGTCGGCGGTGCTGATTCTGATCGCCTTCGTCGTCTGGCAGAAAGTTGCCCAGACGCCGAAGACGAAAGCGGCCGCGCCCCAGATCGTCACGGTTGCGCAGGCGACGCAGGGCGACATGCCGGTGATCCTGAACGAACTGGGTACCGTCACGCCCACCGCCACGGTCACCGTCATGCCCAACCAGTCGGTCAGCGGCTATTTGACCGAGGTGCCTTTCCAGGAAGGGCAGGACGTCGAGAAGGGCCAGGTGCTGGCGCAGATCGATCCGCGGCCGTATCAGGCGGCGCTCGACCAGGCCCTGGGCACGCTGCAGCGCGACCAGGGCCTCCTGCATGAGGCGCAGATGGACCTCGACCGCTTCCAGAAGCTCGTCAAGCAGGATTCGATCGCCCGCCAGCAGGCCGAAGACCAGGCCTTCGTCGTTGTGCAGGACGAGGGCACGGTGAAGCTCGACCAGGCGGCGGTCGACACCGCCAAGCTCAACCTCTCCTATACAACCATCACGTCGCCGGTCGCGGGCCGCGTCGGGCTGCGCCTCGTCGATCCGGGCAACTACATCAGCGGCTCGTCGAGCACCGGGGTGGCCGTCGTCACGACGATCAAGCCGACAACGATCCAGTTCACGGTGGCCCAGAACGATCTGCAGAAGGTGGTCGAGCGGTTCCGCACGCCCGGCGTGAAGTTGCCGGTGACGGCCTACACCAGCGACGGCAGCAAGCAGCTTGCGACGGGCACGCTCTATGCCATCAACAACCAGATGACCATGAGCACCGGCACCGTCACCTTGCGGGCAAGCTTTGCCAACGACGACGAAGCCCTGTTCCCCAACGAATTCGTCAACGTCAAGTTGCTGGTCGACACGCTGCATCAGGCCGTGCTCGTGCCGACGGCGGCCGTGCTGAGCGGCGCGCCGGGCAACTACGTCTACCTCGTGAACAAGGACACGGTGTCGGTGCACAAGGTCAAGTTGGGGCCGAGCGACGGCAAGAACACCGTCATCACGAGCGGCCTCCAGGCCGGCGACAGCGTCGTCATCGACGGCACGGACCGATTGAGCGACGGTGCGAAGATCAAGGTCGCCACGCCGCCGGCGCCGCAGGTCTCGCGGGCTGCGGAATCGCCGCCACCGGCAAATTCACCGCCGCCGCCATCGGGAAAGAAGAAGGCGGGCGGCAGCGACGCACCGTCGACAGGCAAATGAGCCTGGGACGCCAGCGATGAACATTTCCCGCCTGTTCATCGTGAGGCCGGTGGCGACGTCCCTGCTGATGATCGCCCTCGTGCTGGTCGGCCTCGTCTCGGTCGCTTTCCTGCCGGTCTCGTCCCTGCCCGACGTCGATTACCCGACGATCCAGGTGCAGACATTCTATCCCGGCGCCAGCCCCCAGGTGATGTCGACCACGGTGACGGCGCCGCTCGAAGTGCAGCTCGGGCAGATTCCCGGGCTGCAGCAGATGATCTCGTCGAGTTCCTCGACGGCCTCGATCATCACCCTGCAATTCGATCTGTCGATCAACCTCGATGTCGCCGAGCAGAATGTGCAGGAGGCGATCAACGCCGCCAACAGCCTGTTGCCGAGCGGCCTGCCGGCGCCGCCGACCTACGCCAAGGTAAATCCGGCGGACCAGCCGATCCTGACCTTGGCCGTGACCTCCAAGGCGATGTCGCTCACCCAGCTGCAGGACATCGCCAATAACCGGCTCGCCTCGAAGATCTCCGAGGTGCCCGGCGTCGGCCTGGTCAGCCCGTCGGGCGGCAACGTCCCGGCAATCAGGGTGGAGGTGGATCCGAAAAAGATCGCCGCCTACGGGCTTAACATCGACGATCTGCGCACGCTGCTCAGCCAAATCACGTTGAGCCAGCCGAAGGGCAATTTCGACGGCCCCGAGCTCGACTACACGATCAACGACAACGACCAGATTTCGGATCCGCAGGATTATCTCGACACGGTCGTTTCCTACCAGAACGGCTCGCCGGTCCTGCTGCGCGACGTGGCCACGGTCAGCCAGGCGCCTCAGAACACCCAGCAGGGCGCCTGGTTCAACGACACGCCGGCCATCGTGCTCAACGTGCAGCGCCAGCCGGGCGCCAACGTCATCAAGACCGTCAATCAAATCAAGCAGCAGCTGCCGCAGCTGCTGGCAAGCCTGCCGCCGTCGATGCATGTCGATATCGTGGCGGACAGCACCGGGGTGATCCGCTCCTCGGTCGACGACGCCTTCTTCGAGCTGGTGCTGGCGATCGTGCTGGTCGTCCTGGTGATCTTCGTTTTCCTGCGCAACCTGCCGGCGACGATCATTCCGAGCATTTCCGTGCCGGTGTCGCTGATCGGCACCCTGGCCGTGATGTACAAGCTCGGCTACTCGATCGACAATCTGTCGCTGATGGCGCTGATCATCGCCACCGGCTTCGTCGTCGACGATTCGATCGTGATGATCGAGAACATCGTGCGCTACCTCGAAGAGGGCATGCGCCCGCTCGAGGCCGCGCTGACCGGGGCCGGGCAGATCGGCTTCACCATTCTGTCGCTCACCGTGTCGCTGATCGCGGTGCTCATTCCCCTGCTGTTCATGGGCGGCGTGATCGGCCGCCTGTTCAGCGAGTTTGCCGTCACGCTGGCGATCACCATCGTGCTTTCCGGCGTCGTCTCCCTGACCCTCGTGCCGATGCTCTGCGCGCGCATGTTGAAGCGCCAGTCGGAGCGCCGTCCAAGCCGCTTCGAGCGCATCAGCGAACGGCTGTTCAACAGCACGCTGGCCGCCTACGAGCGCGGCCTGCGCTGGGTGCTGCGCCATCAGCGGCTGACCCTGCTGGTCGCGACCCTTACCGTGGCCCTGACCGGCGCTCTCTACGTCGTCATTCCGAAGGGGCTGTTTCCCGTCCAGGATGTCGGCGTCATCCAGGGCATCAGCGTCGCCGACAACTCGATCTCCTACAAGGCGATGGCGGCGCGGCAGATGGCCTTGGCCGACGTCATCCTGAAAGACGCCGACGTAACCAGCCTGACCTCCTATGTCGGCATCGACGGCACCAACAAGACCCTGAACAACGGCCGCTTCCTGATCAATCTCAAAGCGGTCAACGACCGTTCGCGGAGCGCCGGGCAGATCGCACGGCGCATCCAGAACGAAGTGGCGGACATTCCGGGCATCAAGCTCTACCTGCAGCCCGAGCAGGATCTGACCCTCGATACGACGATCTCGCCCAGCCAGTATCAGTTCGTGCTGCGCGGCCCGAACAAGCAGGACTTCGACAAATACGTCCCGCTGATCGTCGACAAGATGAAGCAGATCACGTCGATCAGCGACGTCTCCAGCGACCTCAACAACGAGGGCCTGACGGTCAACGTCGAGGTCAATCGCCAGCTTGCCGCGCGCTACGGCATCACGCCGGCGACCATCGACAACGCGCTCTACGATGCGCTCGGCCAGCGCATCGTCACGACGATCTTCAACCAGTCGACGCAGTATCGCGTGATCCTCGTGGCCAAGCGCGACAGCCTGCCGGATCTGCAATCGTTGAAGTCACTATATCTACCGACCCAGACGGGCAGCACGGGCCAGGTGCCGCTTTCCGCCGTCGCCGAGATCAAGACCGGGAAGACGCCGCTCGTGATCAGTCACCTGGCGCAGTTTCCCGCGGTCACCGTGTCGTTCAATCTTACCGAAGGCGCATCGCTCAGCACGGCCGTCGACGACATCAACGCGGCCATCCAGGCGGTGCATCTGCCGCCGTCGATCACCGCCACGTTCCAGGGTGCTGCACAGGCCTTCGAGGATTCGCTATCGAGCGAGGTCTTCCTGCTGATTGCGGCCCTGGTCGCCGTCTACATCGTGCTGGGCGTGCTGTACGAGAGCTTCATCCATCCCGTGACGATCCTGTCGACCCTGCCCTCGGCCGGCATCGGGGCGCTGCTCGCGCTGATGCTCGCCGGCAAGGATCTCGACGTGATCGGCATCATCGGCATCGTCCTGCTGATCGGCATCGTCAAGAAGAACGCCATCATGATCGTCGACTTCGCCCTCGACGCCGAGCGCGAACACGGCAAGTCGCCCGAGGAGGCGATTTTCGAGGCCTCGCTGCTGCGCTTCCGGCCCATCCTGATGACGACGTTCGCCGCGATGCTGGGCGCGCTGCCGATGCTGCTGGGCAGCGGAACGGGCTCCGAGCTGCGCCGGCCGTTGGGCCTGGTGATCATCGGCGGTCTCGCCTTGAGCCAGCTCTTGACGCTGTTCACCTCGCCGGTGATCTACCTCGCCTTCGATCGCCTCTCACGGCGTTTCAGCCGCAGCAGGCCGGATAGTCCGCCGGCCGGGCGTCCAACGTGAACGTCTCCACCCTCTTCATCGATCGGCCGGTGGCCACGACGCTGCTGGCCATTGCGATCTTTCTGTCGGGCGTGCTGGCCTGGTTCCACCTGCCCGTGGCGCCCTTGCCCAACATCACCTTCCCGGTGGTGGTCGTCCAGGCGACCATGGCGGGAGCGTCGCCCGAAATCATGGCCGCCACCGTCGCCGAGCCGCTGGAAAGGCGCCTGGCCACCATCTCCGGCGTGACCCAGCTGACCTCGACCAGCTATGTCGGCGTGGCGACGGTGGTCGCCCAGTTCGACGTGAGCCGCGACATCAACGGCGCCTCGCGCGACGTCCAGGCGGCCATCCAGGCGTCGCGCGCCGACCTGCCGACGACGTTGCGCGGCAATCCGACGTGGCGGCAGTTCAACCCGTCCGATTCGCCGATCATGATCCTGGCGCTGACCTCGGACACGCTGACCCGGTCGCAGCTCTACGACAGCGCCAATACCGTGATCCAGCAGCAGCTGTCGCAGATCAGCGGCGTCGGCCAGATCACGCTGGGCGGTGCCGCGTTGCCCTCCGTGCGCATCGAGCTCGAACCGGACAAGCTCAACAGCTACGGCATCGGCATGGAAGACGTGCGAGCCGCGGTATCGGCCGCCAACGCCGACAGCGCCAAGGGCGATATCGATCAGGGCGACCGGCGCTACGAGGTCACCTCGAACGACCAGGCGACGGTGGCGGCGGACTACAAGGATCTCGTCATCGCCTACCGCAACAACGCGCCGGTCCTGTTGCATGATGTCGCCGACGTGCAGGATGCCAACGAGAACATCCGCAATATCGGCCTCTACAACGGCCAGCCGGCGGTGGGCGTCATCGTCTATCCCATACCGGGCGCCAACATCGTCGCGACCGATGCCCAGATCCGCAAGGTCCTGCCCT